>CAZWVG010000085.1:0-20239 GCA_964637355.1 uncultured Gemmatimonadaceae bacterium | reverse complement strand
GCGTGCGCCCGACCGCGAGTGACTCGTTCGCGATCACCGACAGCACGCGGATCGTGATCTCGGGCGACGCTACAATCGAGGTGCAACGCGTCGCGCTCCAGCTCTCGGCACTTCTGGCGCCCGCGGCGAAGGGAGGGGTCACACGTCTTGCTGCGGGGGAGGCGGCGCCGCCGAAGAGCATCTCGCTCATGCTCGCCACCGACACGCTCGGCGACGAGGGCTACACGCTCGTCGCGTCAAGCGACGGCGTGCAGCTGCGTTCGTCGTCGCCCGCCGGGTTGTTCGCCGCCGTGCAGACGCTGCGCCAACTCCTCCCCGAAGGCGTCGAGTACCACGCCGCGGTCGCGCGGAAGCTCGTCGTCCCCGGCGTCCGGATCGACGATCGCCCTCGTTATGCATGGCGCGGCGCGATGCTCGACGTGGCGCGCCACTTCCTCCCGCCCGACGACGTCAAGCACTTCATCGACTACATGGCGGCGTACAAGCTCAATCGCTTGCACCTGCACCTCTCCGACGACCAGGGGTGGCGCATCGAGATCGCCAAGTGGCCGAACCTCACGGCGAATGGCGGGCGCACCGAGGTGGGGGGCGGCTTCGGCGGCTTCTACACCAAGGCGGAGTACGCCGATATCGTCGCGTACGCCGCCGAGCGCTACATCATGATCGTCCCCGAGATCGACATGCCGAGCCACATCAATGCGGCGCTGGCGTCGGTTCCCTCGCTCAACTGCGACGACAAGACGCCTCCGCTGTACACGGGGACGCGCGTGGGCTTCTCGCTCATCTGCGTGACGAAGGAATCCTCGTACGCCTTCATCGACGATGTGGTGCGCGAGATCGGGGCGATGACGCCCGGTCCGTACTTCCACATCGGGGGAGATGAAGTCGAGAAGCTCGACCACGCTGGCTACATCGCGTTTGTCGAGCGCGTGGAGTCGATCGTGCGAAAGAACGGGAAGAAGACGATCGGGTGGGCGGAGATCGCGGCCGCCAAGCTCAACCCGGAGACCATCGCGCAGCACTGGCGCCCGATGCGCGACAAGGCGATCGACTCCTCGCACGTGCACGCCGCGCGCGGGGGACAGATCATCCTGTCGCCGGCGCCGCGCACGTACCTCGACATGAAGTACGACAGCAGCACGGTTCTTGGCTACACGTGGGCAGCGATTTTCGACGTCAAGGACAGCTACGACTGGAACCCCGACACCTTCCTCCCCGGCGTCAGCGGGCGGGCGGTGCTCGGCGTCGAAGGGCCGCTCTGGTCCGAGACGATCGAGCGGCGGAGCGAGTACGAGTACCTCGCCTTCCCGCGCCTCATCGCGCTCGCCGAAGTGGGGTGGTCGCAGCAGGCCAGCCGCGGGTGGGAAGACTTCCGCGTGCGGCTCGGGAACCAGGCGCGGCGACTCTCGGCGTTAGGCATCAACTTCCATCGCTCGTCGCAGATCCCCTGGCGGGAGTAGCCGCCCGGTACTCCACGCGAACGTAGCGACTCGGGCCCCTCGCGGAACTGACCGCGAGGGGCCCGTTCGCCTAACGGTTGTACTCCGACAGCCAGTGGAACTGCCGCTCAGCGAGCTGGAAGTGGCGGTCGCTGCGCTTGAGCTCCACGTAGACCGAGTCGCCGCGGATCGTCGTCCAGAGGCGCGCCGAGCTGGAGTCGGGAATCTCGTAGCGCGCCGAGAAGGCCGGGACGCTGTCGAACTGAAATGAGGTGCGCCACACCGCGAGCGTGTGCGCGGCGGTGTCGGCCTTGTAGCGGAAATGCCCGCGACGATAGCGCTGCCAGAAGAGCGTGTCGGTCGTCCCGATGCTCCCCTGCGTCGCGTTGTCGATGATGAAGTCGCTCCAGCGCGGGCGGTCGACGTCGTACGCCGGGACCGTGTCGCCGTTGACCGCGTAACGCCGCACCTCGTAGACGCCCGCCGGGAGCGGGACGGCGGCGGCGACCTGCGCATTCGCCTTCGCGCGCGCCCAGCTCGCCTGGAAGGGAAGGATGAGGATGAGAATGATCATCACCGTCTTCGCGGCGATGCGCAGCACCCGCACGTTGCGGCTGGCGGGAGGAGGTTCGTAGAGCGTGGTGGGCGGCGCCCCCTGGTTGAGCGCGAGGAAGGAGATCAGGCGCGGTGCATCCTGCGCGAGAAGGAAGACGCAGGCGAGGAGGAGGTGCGAGGCGAAGAGCTTGACCGGGACGTCATAACTCAGGTTGATCATCACCACGTTGATGAACGCCCCGGCCGCGGCGATGAGACCGAGCGTCACGGTTCGACGCCAGAGGAGGAGAAGCCCGGCGATGGTCTCCATCACGCCGGAGAAGACCTGGTACGACGTCGAGTATCCGATGAAGAGCCACGACAACCGCATCGGGAGGAGGTCGCCCAACGGCGTCGCCATCTGGCTCAGCGACGGAAAGGTCATCTGCAGCGCAAAGACCTTGATGATCCCGTAGCTCAGGGCGAAGGTGGCGATGTAGTAGCGCACCATTGCGCGCAGGTAGTATGCGCCGCGCGGATACGACGTGCGCCGGCGATCGAGCACGCTCCAGATGACCGCCCCCACCGCGGCGATCGAGAGGAAGAGCCAGAGCTGCGTCCACGCCCACGAGGTGTCGCCGCTCCCGTTGACCGGGACGAGCGTGTCGCGCACATGGAAGAGGTGCGCGTTGGACCACCGGACGGATGTGTCGAGAAGCGTGTCGTACGGATCGGTAATGCTCCCCAACCAGGGAATGCGCGCGATCCAGTTCCACGGCGCTACCTGCAGCGTGAAGTAGATCGCGAAGAAGCGGAAGGCAAACTGCAGGGGAAAACTCCAACGCTCAGCAGCCAGCGCCGGCGTCCGTTCCAATCCCCCGTCCCCCGTCTCCCGTCCCCCGTCCTTACCTGACCACATACCACGCCTCCTGCCTCGGCCTGAAGAACACCCAGCCGCTGTCGGTGAGGTGCGCGTCGTCTTCCATCATCACGAAGACGTCCTGCCCGCCCCACTCGGGGACGGCGGTGCGGGTGTTGAGCTCGATGGAGATGTAGGACCCGTTGCGCAGGCGCTTTCCCTGCGCGCCGAGCTCGGGGCGTTGCGCGGCGCGGAAGTCGATCGCTGCGCCCAGTCCGTGCCCCTGGTTGCCGATGGGGTGCGAGTAGATCATCGCGTTGATGCCGCGGCGCTTCATCTCGGCCATCGTCGAGTCGTAGACGTCGGAGACGAGCGCGCCGGGGCGCGAGTACGTCTTCATCATCACGTCCTGCAGCGTGTTGGTGTTCTTCATCGCCGCCTTGAGCCCGGCGGGGACGTCGCGCTCCCCTGCACGGAGGACGTAGGCCATCTTCTGCCAGTCGGTATCGAATCCCATGACCGACACGCCGAAATCCAGGTGCACGACGTCGCCGCGTCGAATCACCGTGCTCTCCGGCGCCACCGCGAGAAAGCCGCGCGACGACGCCTTCCCCATCCCCTGCCGCTGCACGCGCAGGTCCTGCTGGAACCAGGTGCGCACGCCGGCGGCCCACATGGCGTCGTAGAGCCAGTTGCGCACGTCGCCTACCGTGGTCTTGCCGGGGGTGATGACCTCGTTCGACAGGGCACGCCGCGCCAACGACTCCGTCAGCTGCACCGCGCGGGTGTAGTACGGCATCTCCTCGGGGATGCGCGTGTCGAGGTACTCCTCGATCAGGTCGGCCGCCGGCACGATCTGCGAACCCTGCGCCGCGTTGATCATCGTCGACAAGTCGACGTACGTGTCGTGCGTCATCGAGCGCGCCACGCCGCGCTTGCCGCCGACGCCTAACGCGACGTGGGCGGGATGATACTGCGCGAGCAACTCGGGGAGCACGGTGGTGATCGGCTTCGGCTCGTCCGGCGACTCGAAGAAGCGCTTGAGGTTGTCTTCGGAGTAGCCGGTGACGGCAATCTTGCGCAGCGTCGTTCCGCCGGTGTCGACGAATACGAAGTAGTCGCGATTTCCCGTGTACGGGCGCGGCGGGGCGACGAATTCCGAGAGCGGATCGTCGTGAAATTCCTCGTTCACCACGATCCACATCTGCACGTCGTGGCGGCGCATCATGTCGAGGAGCATCGCGTGGCGCTTGGCGAGCCATCCTTCCCGGATCCTGATCTGCTCGGACCAGGTGGGGAGCGCAGTCGCTGCCGGGTCCTGACGCACGGCCGCCGATCGGCGGATTGGCGTGTCGCCCTGGCCGCTCAGTGCGGTTGCGGGCGCGGCGAGGGTGAGCGCGGCGCAGGCGCCGATGACCGCGGTGCGGAGGCGGCGATGCGCGCTGGCGTTGATCGCGATGACTCGGATGCGGGTAGTGATCACGGTGCGGGCGTCCCGGTCGACTGCTGTTGGTGAGGCGCGCGGCCCCCATTCGAGGGCGCGTGGCTTGGCGTCAGCGACGGCGCTGGGTGGCCGGGCGCCCGCAGAGACTACGTGCGGGGAATCGGCTCAGGAAGATCGACGCGATGCAATCGCAGGATGATGGACGCAACGCAACGATGAGAGTGACGAACCGCCGAGCGTTAGGCTTGGGGCATGTACTCTTGCGAGGATCGCCGAGTATGGCGTAGCGTGGCGTATGCCCATGGCGGAGGAGTGGACCGCGGAGCGTGCGCAGGCGCTGCCTGAGGACGGGAAGCGGTACGAGGTATTGGACGGGGTGTTGGCGGTGACGCCGGCGCCGAGTTGGCGGCATCAGGATGTGCAGGGCATCCTGTGGCGCAGGTTGCAGGACTACTTGGACGTGCATCGACTCGGGCGTGCGATTGGAGCGCCGGCCGACATCGTGTTCTCGCCGCGCAGGCTTCTGCAGCCGGATCTATTCGTCGTTCCCGATGTGGACGGGAGACCGCCGGAGCGCTGGGAGGAGGTGCGCCGTCTGTTGCTGGCGATCGAGATCCTGTCGCCATCGACGGCACGCCACGATCGGCATACCAAGCGCGGCATCTACATGTCCGAGTCGGTCGACGAGTACTGGATCGTCGACGCTGAGGCGCGAGTGATCGAGCGCTGGCGCCAAGGCGAGTCGCGGCCGGAGGTGTGTGCGGAGACGCTCGAGTGGCGACCGGTTGCCGATTTGGCGCCGTTGGTGCTCGATCTCGGGGCAGTCTTTCGCGCGGCGTTTGGAGAAGAGCGGGACGGGGGACGGGAGACGGGGGACGGGGGTTGAGCTTGCGGGGTCGCGCGGCGCGAGTCGGCTGAACACCTTGCGGTATTCGCCCGTTCGTCGCGGCGACAACCACTCCTCGCACCCACGCCCCCCCATGCGTTCCTCGTGTGTCCGAGTCACGCCGACCGTCGCTCTGCGCTCTGCGCGTGCGATGTCCGGTGCACTGATCTTCTCCGCCGCCATCGCGGGCGTCACCCCTGCGGCGGCGCATGCCCAGCGCGACAAAGCGCCGGCATCCGCGTCGCCGGCCGCGACCCGCCTCCTCACCGAGCTCGAATCGCGCGCCAGCCACTACGCCGATGTCGCGCACCAGATCTGGGGGTTCGCAGAGGTCGGCTATCAGGAGGTGAAGTCGAGCGCGCTCCTTCAGGAAGAGCTCAAGAGTGCCGGCTTCGAGATGCAGGTCGGCGTTGCCGGTGCGCCCACGGCGTTCACCGCCTCCTTTGGGAGCGGGAAGCCGGTCATCGGGATCATCGGCGAGTTCGATGCGCTCCCCGGGCTGTCGCAGGACGCCTCGCCGGTCAAGAAGCCGATCTTCGAGGGAGCGGCCGGTCACGGGTGCGGGCACCATCTCTTCGGGACCGCGTCGACCGCGGCAGCGATCGCGGTCAAGGAGTGGATGGTCGCCAACAAGATCCCGGGGACGCTGCGCTTTTACGGCACGCCCGCGGAGGAAGGTGGGTCGGGGAAGGTGTTCATGGTGCGCGCGGGGCTGTTCAAGGACGTCGACGCGGTCGTCTCGTGGCATCCGGGGGACCGCAACCTCGCCGACGCGAACAGCACGCTCGCCAACATCTCCGCCAAGTTCCGCTTCCACGGCATCTCGGCGCACGCGGCGGCAGCGCCCGAGAAGGGGCGGTCGGCGCTCGACGGTGTGGAGGCGATGACGCACATGGTGAACATGATGCGCGAGCACGTCCCGCAGGACACGCGCATTCACTACGTGATCACCAGCGGCGGACGCGCGCCTAACGTCGTGCCGGACTTCGCCGAGGTGTTCCTGTACGCGCGACAGAGCGACATGCGCGTCCTCGACGACATCTGGGAGCGAATCCTCGCCGCGGCGAAGGGCGGCGCACTCGGCACGGGGACCACGGTCGATCACGAGACCATCGGCGCCGTGTACAACGTACTGCCTAACGAAGTGCTCGCCCGCGTGCAGCAGCGCAACCTCGAGCGCGTGGGGGGCGTGACCTACACCGCCGAAGATCGCGCCTTCGCCCAGGTGCTGCAGAAATCGCTGCAGGCGCCGGTGCCGGCGATAGACGATGCGGCGAAGGTGATGCCGTTCGAGGGAGGCGGGGTCGATCCCGCCTCGACCGACATGGGCGACGTGTCGTGGGCGGTGCCGACCGTGGCGATGACCGCGGCGACGTGGGTGCCGGGGACGCCCGCGCACTCGTGGCAGGCGGTCGCCGCCGGCGGTACGGCCATCGGCGCCAAGGGGATGATGGTCGCGGCGAAGACGATGTCGCTGACCGCGATGGATCTCTTCACCGATCCCGCGCTCCTCGTGAAGGCGCGCGCCGAGTTCGACCAACGGCGGGGGAAGGACTTCGTGTACAAGACGAGACTGGATCGCGACGGGCCTGCTTTGGATTACAGGAAATAGTTCTCTGAAGACGAGAAGACGAGAAGACGAGGGGTGGGGGCGCGGGAGTGGTGCGCGTGGGGCGAAGGGCACGGCCCCCGCACGCCAACCGTTAGCTTCTCACCGACACCTCTCGTCCTCTCGTCTTCAGAAAACTCGTCTTCTAGCACGCCAGTGCCCGACTTGCTCGCCGCCAGGTCGCAAATGGCCATGTCCCTGGCCTTCCACATCATCTTCGCGATGGTGGGGATCGGGATGCCGCTGTTGATGGTCCTCGCCGAGTGGCGGCATCAGCGGACGGGGGATCCGGTGTTCCTCGATCTCGCGCGGCGATGGGCGAAGGGGACGGCGATTCTCTTCGCCGTCGGCGCGGTGTCGGGGACGGTGCTCTCGCTCGAGCTCGGGCTCCTCTGGCCCGGCTTCATGAAGTTTGCCGGCGCGATCATCGGGATGCCGTTCTCGCTCGAGGGGTTTGCCTTCTTCACCGAGGCGATCTTCCTGGGCGTCTACCTCTACGGGTGGGAGCGCATCTCGCCGCGCGCGCATCTCTGGTCGGGAATCCTCGTCGCGGCGAGCGGGGCGATCTCGGGGATCTTCGTGGTGATCGCCAACGCGTGGATGAACGCGCCGCGCGGTTTCGTGATGCGAGACGGAGTGCCGGCCGACATCGATCCGCTGGTGGCGATGACGAGTCCCGCCGTCTTTCCGCAGGCGCTGCACATGACGCTCGCGGCGTACGCGGCCACGGGGTTCGCGGTGGCCGGGATTCACGCGTTGATGCTGCGCCGAGATCCCGGCGCGACGTTTCATCGCCGCGCGCTGCAGATCGCGTTGATCATGGCGGTCCCGGCCTCGCTGCTGCAGCCGATCGCTGGCGACATCTCGGCCAAGACCGTCGCGCGATTGCAGCCCGCGAAACTGGCGGCGATGGAGGGGCAGTTCGCGACGGAGCGCGGCGCACCGCTGCGGATCGGCGGGTGGCCCGACGAGGAAGCGGCGACGACGCGCTGGTCGCTGGAGATTCCCAAGGCGCTGTCGATCCTCGCGTTCGGGGAGCCCAACGCCGAAGTGCAGGGACTCGATCGTGTCGCCCGTGACGACTGGCCCCCCGTCGCGGTCGTGCACATCGGATTCCAGGTGATGGTCGCCCTCGGCACGTACATGGCGCTGGTCGCGCTGTGGGTGGTTTGGGTCTGGCGACGCCGGCGTGCGCTCGAGTCCGAGCGACTCCTGCTCGGCGCCATCGTCCTTGGGGCGCCGATGGGGTTCATCGCCACCGAGGCCGGGTGGGTGGTGACCGAGGTTGGGCGGCAGCCATGGGTTGTGCAGGGGGTGCTGCGAACCGCCGACGCGGTGACGCCGATGCCGGGACTCATCGTCCCCTTCGTGCTGTTCACGCTGTTGTACGTCTTCCTCGGCGTGATCGTCGTCTACCTGCTCAAGCGCCAGATCGTGTCGTCGCCGCGCGAGCCCCGTCAGCCGCAACGCGGGCGCCGCACGCCCGGGAGCGCCGGCGTGCTCCCGCTCCCCTCGGGCGACTGACGCGATGACATCGCTGCTGACGCTCCCCGGGGTGATGGCGGGGATCATGCTGCTCGCCCTCAACGCCTACGTCCTCCTGGGTGGCGCTGACTACGGCGGAGGGATGTGGGACCTCTTCGCGCGCGGTCCTCGGCGCGAGCAACAGCGCGCGCTGATCGCCCACGCGATCGGTCCGATCTGGGAGGCGAATCATGTCTGGCTCATCCTCGTCGTCGTCCTTCTGTTCACCTGCTTTCCCCCCGCGTTCGCCATCATCAGCACCGAACTGCACGTCCCGCTGTCGGTGATGCTCTTTGGCGTGGTGCTGCGCGGGTCGGCGTTCACGTTCCGCACCTACGATGCGCAGGACGATGGCGTGCAGCGGCGATGGGGGCTGGTCTTTTCGCTGTCGAGCATCCTCACGCCCGCGGCGTTAGGCGCCTGCATCGGGGCGATCGCCTCCGGGGGCGTGGGGCGCGCATCGACGGTGGACTCGGCGTCGTTCGTGGAGCGCTTCGTGGCGCCGTGGACGAATCCATTCGTGCTTGGCGTCGCGGCGTTCACGCTCGCACTCTTCTCCTTCCTGGCTGCCGTGTACCTCACCGTGGAAGCCGGTGACGATGTGGGGCTGCAGCGCGACTTCCGGCGCCGTGCGCTGGTGGCGGGAATCGCGGTCTTCGTGTGCGCCTTCGGGACGCTGGCGATGGCCGACGTGCACGCCCCGCGGGTGATGGAAGGGGTGATGCGTTCCGCGGTGGCGCTTCCATTGCAGCTGGCGACGGGTGTATCCGCGATTCTTGCGTTCGTGGCGATCCTGGTGCGCCGGTACCGGCTCGCCCGTCTTGCCGCGGGGGCGCAGGTCTCGCTCATCGTCTGGGGGTGGGGGATGTCGCAGTATCCCTATCTCATCCCGCCGACACTTACGGTACACGATGCCGCAGCGCAGGCGGTGACTCTTCGCCTGACGTTGATCGCGCTCTGTGCCGGCGCCGTCATCCTCGTGCCGTCGCTGGCCTATCTCTATCGCGTCTTCAAGGCGCATCCTTCGGCGTTCGATGGGCTCGAGGAGACCACGACCGGGCACGGCTGATGGCGCGTCGCGCCGCGGGCTCTCCCGTCTCGCGCTGGAATCCAGCGAATCGACAATCGTTGAGCGGTGGAGACATCATTGGCATGTTGTTCTGCGTTCGCGTACGTGGAGCTGCAATCACACGTTGGACCTCCTCCGCGGACTCCGCGGACGCCGCGGTTGAAAAAGCTTTGAACCGCGGAGAACGCGGAGAACGCGGAGGGGACCTTGTTCGTGCGAGGCCCGGCGTATGGATCTCGCGTGGATCGCGTTGCCACCGCTCGTTTGCCCTTCCTTCTCCGTGACCTCCGTGACCTCTGTGGTGAAGTGCCGTGTGGGGAAAAGCGAGTAACACGGAAGACACAGAGGACACAGAGGACACAGAGGACACGGAGATTGAAAGACACACAGCCTCGTTCCGCACACGTCGATTGCGCGGTACTCCTTCTCCGCGAACTCCGCGAACTCTGCGGTTGAATCGTTTTGAACCGCGGAGTCTGCGGAGTGCGCCGACAGGCCCGACGCTGCGAAGGAGATTCGTGATCCCGGCATTCTCCAATCCATCACGTCTTGCCGCGACATCACATGGAACCTGAGCGGGCGCGAGGGCGGATGGTGTCTCCGCCACCCACGATTCGCTTCGGCGTTGACTGCGTCTTCGACGATCCTGCGCGCCTCCCTCCCGCCGCACGCGTCGGGATGGTGACAAACGACGCAGCGCGACTCGCGCGCGATGTCTCGCGACTCAGCCGAGCGGCGCTCGTCGACGTCGGCGTCCCGCTCGTCCGTCTCTTCTCGCCGGAGCACGGACTCAGCGCCACCGGCGCGGACGGCGCCCCGTCGCCCGATGGAACCGATCCGGTCACCGGGCTCCCGGTCGTGTCGCTCTACGGCACCCGCCTCTCGCCTCCCGCTGACTCGCTCGCTGATCTCGACCTCGTGCTCTTCGACGTCCCCGACGTCGGTGCGAGATTCTACACCTACCTCTGGACGCTGTCGCACCTCATGGAAGCGTGCGCATCGGCCGGCGTTCCGCTCGCGATCCTCGATCGCCCGAACCCGCTGGGCGGCGACCTCGCCGTTGCCGAGGGGCCGATGCTCGACGAGGGGCGCTGTTCTTCGTTTGTCGGGCGGTGGGCTATCCCCATTCGGCACTCGCTCACGCTCGCGGAACTCGCCCGGTACTGGCAACGTACGCGAATTCCGTCGCTGCGCCTGCAGGTGATCCCCTGCGCAGGATGGCGTCGGAGCGAACGATGGCCGGAGTGGCGGCGCCCCTGGGTGCAGACGTCGCCCGCGATCGCGGCGTATGCGTCGGCGCTCCTCTACCCGGGCATCTGCCTCTTCGAGGGGACGAATCTCAGCGTCGGTCGCGGGACGGATGCAGCGTTCCAGCGCATCGCGGCACCGTGGTTGCGCCCCGACGCGGTTGCGCTCGAGGTTTACGACGCGAGTGTTCGTTTGTCGGAAGGTGCCGAGACACCGTCGCACGCCCCTTATGCGGGCGTGACGTGCGCGAGTCTCGAACTCGAGATCGTGCACGAGCAGCGCGTGCGTCCGGTCGCGTTCGCCCTTTCGCTCCTGGCTGCCGTGATCCGTACGCATCGCGCGCACTTCGACTGGGCGCCCTATCCCACCGCAGCCAATCCCACCGGCGCCGATCATTTCGCCCTCCTCGCGGGCCGGCACGAACTCTCCGCCGAACTCGCGGCGCTCACCACTGCACCCACGCCGTCCGACCTTTCCCGCTGGACCGATACGGGAACGTGGAACGCCGATGTACGCGACGCCCTCCTCTACGACTGAGCGCGACGCGCGCCCTGCCTAACGTTTCGGAATCGGACAGGTCACCAGTCGGAGCGGCTCACTCCGCCCTTCGCTGGTGAGCACGAGACGCATTGTCGCCGAGTCCTGGTGCAGGATCCCGACACCTTCTGCCTGCTCCTCGTTGAGCGACGCCACGTCGCACGCGGCGGGAGCGCGTCCGGGGAGGCGGCGAGCCGTCGCCGAATCGACGGGATACGCGAGGATCCGCTCGGCGGTACGCACGATGAGGAGCGTGCCGTGGGGCGACATCGCCGCATCGGTGACCGCAGTGCGGCGAACCGCGTCCGCCCGCATCGGGAGCGAGTCCACGAGCACTGCCTCGGCCGGCGTCGCCCCTCCCCACGCGCGCGGCGGCAGTTCGTACACGAGTGTCGTCGCTGGTGCTCGGCGGCCGCTGCGTCGAAGCTCCTTGGTGACCAGCTGCACAGTCCCGTCAGGCGCAACGACCATCCCTTCGACGTTGTGCGCGCCGTCGGGATACCGGGCGATGAGGACCTCGGCCCGCAGGGTGCCTCGTTCGCCAGCTGCAAGCGGCGCCGGCTCGGTGACGCGGTAGATCGTCACCAGCGGTCGCCGCAGCGCGTTGTCACCGACATCGCCGATGTACACACACCATTCGTGGCGACCGGGGGCGCAGCGACCGACCGCGAGCGCTTCCCAGTCGCGATTCACCGCCCCTTCGATGCGCCAACGCCCGCGGTCGGCGCCCGTGGTATCGAAGGCGAAGAGCTCCGGGTCGTGCCCCGAATCGTTGATGGTGAAGACGACGCCTGAGTGTGCGACGCTCGCTGCGGCAGCGGAGTTTTCGTTCGCGTCGGAGGCGATGGCGAGCAGGGTCACGCGAACGTCGCGGGGGAGCGAATCGGTGGGCGCGTCGGCGGCGAGAGTCTCGTCGGCGGCGCGCGCGTCGGTCGCGCGGTCCGACGTGCGCCGGTCGGGCGGGGAACATGCCACGAGCGCGAGGAGAAGCGCACCCATTGGCAATCGGCATGGTCCTCCGCGCTGGAGACGCGGATGCTCGCGACGTGGCGTCGGCGAGAATCTCATCGGGTGGCGCACCGTCGATGATCCCCGTACCAGGCGATAGACTCCGCTCCCTGCCCACGATAGACTAAAGCGCAAGCGTTAGCGGCAATCGGCAACTTTCGGCGGGGACGGGTGATGTATCGCAGCATGTTGGGACGCCGGGCGGTGTGCGGGGCGCTGGCGCTTGCAATGGCAGCATGTTCGGGACATGAACCGACGCCTCCCGCTCCGGATCCCATCGCGTCGATCGTCCTTTCGAACGTTCCCACCACTCCACTGTACACGCCAAACGGCGTGCAGCTTGTCGCCAGCGCGCTGAACGCCACGGGCGCGACGATCAATGGCGTGTCGCTGTCCTGGAGTTCGAGCGACCCCGGAATCGCGACGGTTTCCTCGAGTGGCTTCGTCACCGCGGTCGGCGCCGGGTTGGTGAGCATCTCCGTCGCCAGCGGTGGCAAGAGTGCGTCGGCACCGATCGACGTGAGAACTGGAGGAACACTTGGCCCCGCAGGGGGGACACTTTCCGTTCTCGACGGCACAGTCACGATCACGATTCCTCCCGGGGTACTCTTCGAACCTGTCGAGTTCAGCGTGCGGCCTGTCGCCGACGCCACTTCGCGCATCGTTCCCGGGAGCGGCTTCGAGATCGCCACCACCCCGCGCCGAGCGCTCCCGCCGACGACCTTGGAGCTCCGTTTCGATCCGTCCAGGCTTCCCGCGGGGTCGAGTGAGAGCACGCTGCAACTCTATGCGCTGGTCGGCAGTGACTGGGCGCCCATGCCCGGCAGTACGGTGTCGACGACCACGCACTCGGTGAGCGGAACGATTCAACTGAGCGCGACCTATGGCGTCGCCGTCACCCCCGTCGGATCGATCGAACTCGACGATGCGCTGCGCAAGGTGGCGCTCTACGCGGGACACGTACGACAGCTCACCACCGTCGTACGGGATCCCGGAGGGTACGTGCTGACTGGACGCCCCATCACGTGGGAGTCGTCGAATCCAGCGGTCGCCACCGTCGCCAATGGTACCCTCAGGGCGACCGGCGCCGGCAGCACCATCATCACCGCGTCGGCCGAAGGGAAGTCCGATACCGTGAGCGTGCTGGTGCTGGCGAAGCCCATCGCCGATTGGAGTCAGGCGAGCGAGTGGACGATGTATCAGGGGAATGCCAGCCACAACGGATTCGTGGTAGCCACGCTCGACCCCACCGTCTTTGCCAAGCGTTGGAGCCGCTCGCTCCTCGGCATCGCGCAATTTCCGGGTCCCGCCACCTTCGGCCCCGGACTGGTCTTCGGGTCATCGGGCGACTCCTACGGGCTCGAGAAGACCTTTGCAGTCGACATGGCGACCGGCGTGGTTCGATGGACCGTCGATTTCGGACAGATCAGTGGCGTGCATTCGCCGTCGTACGCGAACGGCACCGTGTACCTCACGACGAGCGGCCACGCCGACTCGTACCTCTACGCATTGGATGCAGCAACCGGCAATCGGCGATTCCGCTCCCGCTACGGCAACCAGTGGTCCCGGTACTACGCGCCGGTGATCGTGGGCTCCACCGTGGTCATGCCGGGCGGCGAGTACGGTGGGATGTACTCCTTCGACGCCACGACGGGTGACCAGCGGTGGTTCGTCAACACCAACGGGTACGACTTGTGGACGCCGGCGGTGCGCGACGGCCTGGCGTATGCCTACACGGGCTCGGACTCGCCCATGGTGCAGGTCGTCGACGTGGCGTCGGGTACCTCAATCGCCACGATCCCCGATCCGCACTTCCGCTGGTCCGGCTGGAGCATGCGGTCGGCCCCGACACTCGGGGAATCGAACAACCTCCTCGCGACGGCCTCGGGGCGACTCGTCTCGTTCGACCTGCAGGCACGTGCGCTTGCCTGGGAATTGAGCGACGAGTTCACCGGAACGGTCGCGGTCGCGGACGACGTCCTCTACGTCATTAATGGCGGACAGTTCGAGGCGCGCCGACAGTCGGACGGCGGATTGCTCTGGGCCTGGAATCCACCCGGCGACATCCTCCAGCCAAACGTGATCGTCACGCGGAACATCGCCTTCACCTCGAGCGACGCCGTGACCTACGCGCTCGACCTCACCGCACACCGCACGGTCTGGCAATATCCGGCCGGTGGGGAACTCTCGCTGAGTGCGCAGGGGGTGCTCGTCATCGCCTCGCCCGACGCCTGGTTGCACGCGATTTCGGTTCGGTAGCTCGAGGGACGCCGCGCCCAAGGACGCTTCGGAAACGCGAATTCCCGTCGGCTCGCACCTCACGCGCGCCGTCTGACATAGCCGAGCATCCGCTCCGGGGCGTCCCGCTTGACCTCGCGCGCCCCCCCGCGAGCTTGTAGCAGTGCCACCTGCTCGCCAGCTCGAAGTCGTGCGTCATAATGGGTGTCATCGTCGCGTTGAGCCCCCCGAGCGCGCGACATCCGAGGGCGGCGAACGTCCCCTCCATCCTCCCCGTCGGGTGATTCAACCGTTGTTCTGTCGCAGGAAGCTCCGCCCGCAACTCGTCGCCATCGCCGCCCTCGCGGCGCTTGGCGCGTGCGCCGGTGACGGCCACTCGTCGCTCCGGCTGTCCGGGAATCCGGCCGACTTCACCTGGCAGCTCCCGCCCGGATGGGCCGCGCCCGCCGTCCCCGCCGACAACCCCATGTCGCCGGCCAAGGTCGAACTCGGGCGACGCCTCTTCTACGACACGCGCCTCTCCGGGAACGGCGGCTTCTCCTGCTCCTCGTGCCACCGGCAGGAATTCGGCTTTGCCGACGCCCGCAACATCCCGGTCGGGAGCACCGGGGAACCGCATCCACGCAACTCCCCCGGCATCGCCAACACCGCCTGGCTCGCCCGCTTCACCTGGCGCGATCCGTTCACGCCGACGCTCGAGGAGCAGGCGATGGTCCCGATGTTCAGCGATCGTCCCGTCGAGCTCGGGCTCAAGGGGCTGGAACTCGAGCTCCTCGACCGATTGCGCGCCGTGGCGCTGTACCGCGAACTCTTCGCTACGTCCTTCCCTGGCCAACCCGAGCCGTTCACGGTCGAAAACGTGACGCGCGCAATCGCCGCGTTCGAACGGACGGTCGTGGCCCTCAACAGCCCGTACGACCGCGCACACCGCGGGGAGACGGGCGCCATGAGCGCGGCGGCGCAGCGCGGGGAGGCGCTCTTCACCTCTCCAGCGCTGCACTGCGCCGAGTGTCATCGCGGCCCGCTCTTTACAGCGGCCGCCGACGTATCCGGAGGGAGCACCGTGGGCGACGACGCCTTCGCCAACAACGGGCTGTACAACATCGGCGGCAACGGGAGCTATCCGGCGAACAACCGCGGCTTGATGGAGTTCACGCGACGGAGCGAGGACATGGGGAAGTTCCGCATCCCCACGCTGCGCAACCTCGCCTTCACCTTCCCGTACATGCACGACGGGAGCATCAGCACGCTCGAGGACGTGGTGGAGCACTACGCGCGCGGCGGCCGCCTCATCGTGAACGGACCTAACGCGGGCGACGGCAAGCTGTCGCCGCTCAAGGACCCGCGCATCGCCCCGCTCTCGCTCACGGCGCAGGACAAGGCGGACCTGGTTGCCTTTCTTCGCTCGCTGAGCGACTCGACGCTCATGGTTGAGCCGCGATTCGCCAATCCGTGGAACTCGCGTTAGGCTGCGGCGTGCCTTCCTCCGCGGAGCCCGAGGCGCGCGAAGCGTACTACGGCTGAGCGTACCGAGCGCTCGGTACCTTGGGCAGGGCGACAAGCACTGCGAAGCCGCTCGGCGGCTGCGAAGCCGCTCGGCGGCTGCGAAGCCGCTCGGCGATGCAAACGGGGCGCGGCAGCCACTCGGCCACCGCGCCCCGTCGTCATTCCGTGCGTTGTCCGCTACTCGCCACCCGGCGGACGACGCTGCCCGTTCGGCCCGCCAGGTCCGCCGCGCTGCGGGTTGCGGATGCGCTGCGGCACCTTCTCCCACTGCTCGGTCGTCAGGATCCCCTGCACTTCCTTGAGCACGGTCTCACGCTCACGCTGCGACGCCTCGAGCTTCGGGCGAATCTTGCTGAACAGCGCGGCCATGTCGGGATTGGCACCGCCATCCTTCATGATCTTCTGCACTTCGTCGCCCAGCACCTTGTTGCGCGCCGCAACGCTGTCGCTCAGCGGCTGCAGCTTCGCTACCTGCTCGCTCGTCAGGCTGATCGAGTCCTTGAGCGCGATGATCTGCGCGACCGGGTTGGCGTTGGCGCCATTCAGGCCACCGAAGCCACCACCGCCGAAGCCACCACCGCCGGGGGCACCACCCCCCGGACCACCCTGCCCCTGCGGTCCGCCACCGAAGCCACCACCACCGGGGCCACCGGGGCCGCGTCCACCACCGCCGCCGATCATCCCGCGAATCATGTCACGGAAGCGATCGGGCCCGACGGTGTAGCGCGCCTGGACGCCGATCTGGAACGGCGTCGTGATCCCGTTCTGTCCCGCGCGGTTGGAGCCGAAGCGCTCGTTGACTTCGTACGTGTAGGCCTTGGTGTTGGGATCGAAGCCGCGCACGTAGAGCAGCGTGTTGTCGGTGCTGCGGAACTGCCCCCACCCGCTCAGGTTGTTGGAGCCGTGGATGAGCTGGTCCAGGCCGCCTAACGCGTTCACCGTCAGCACCGAGATCGCCAGGCGGCGATTGAGGCCGAGGAAGTTGGGGCGCCAGTTGAGCTGCATGTCGAGCGAGGGCTGCCACGGTCCGCGGCACGAGTTGCGAGCCGCAACAGTGCCCATCTGGCTGCTGATGCAGGAGCGCACCGCGTCGGACGAGTTGTCGAGGAGGCGCTGCATCCCCGCAGCAACGTTGGCATCGGCCACCGTCGACGGGTTGAACAGGAACGCGCGATCGTTGCGTGACCCGTCCCCATTGATGTCGCTCCCCACGAGCGGCGTGAACGGCGAGCCGGAGCTGAGCCGCCCGAACGCGGTCACCTCGATGGCCTGGCTGAACGGATACGTGACCGTCCCAGTGAAGGTGTGCCGGCGGTCGAAATTGCTCACCGCCCACTCGCGGATGTTGGGATTCCCCGACGTCGTCGGGCTCCCGAATCCGCCGCCACCACCGCCGCCGCCGAAGCCACCGAAGGCGCCACCGCCCCCCATCCCGGTCGCCCCCTGGTCGGTCGTCTTGCCTAACGTGTACGAGAAGTTGAGTACCGCCCCGTGCGAGGTGATCCCGCCAAGCGAGAAGGTCACCTGCTTCGAGATGCTGGCGAGGTCCGAACGCGTTGCCAGCACCTGCCCGAAGTCGGAGTTCAATCGCGAGCCCAGCACCGACGTGGCGCCGGTGAACGGGACGATCGTCGAGGCGTCGACATACACCGGGCGCCCGCCCTCGCTGGCCAGGGCAAACTGCGGCGTGGAACGCAGGTTCACGTCGCTGTACCCGGTCAGCGCGACACCGCGCGCATACTGCATGTCGATGTTGAAGTTGTAGCGCTGGAGGAAGCGGTGCTGCACGCCGAGCGACGAGCGGATCGAACGCGCCGCTGCGAAGTCCTTGTCGAAGACGGTCACGTTGGGGCGCGTCGTCGGGAGGACCTGGCTCGCTCCGTTGGCGCACTGCGTGGGAATGGTCGACTGGTCCGACCCGTAGAGATCCCAGTTCGGCGTCGGGACGCCGTCGCCGATGCAGACGAGCTGCGACTCGTTGTCGGGCAAGCCGGTCGCGCCGGCGGCCGAGGCCACGAGCCCGATCGACGGCGCGGAGCGGAACTCGCCGATGCCGCCACGGATGGTCCACGCCGGCGGCGCGAAGCGCCCCTGCGCCGGCACGCCTAACGAATAGCTGAAGCCGATGCGCGGGCTCAGGCGGAACTCGGTCGGCACCTCGTCGGTGCGGAAGCCGAACGCCTGCTGCACGGCGGGATTGTACTTGGGCGTCGACCCGAAATACGACCCCTCGGCGCGCGCCCCCATCGTGAGCTGGAAGGCGCGGCTCATGCGCCAGGTGTCGCCGAGGTAGACGGCGGCGTTCGCCCCGGCCCCTTCGCGAAGGCGCGGCGTGAGGGTGCGGGTGTAGGTCGCCGGAAGCCCGGCCTCGAAATCACCCAGCGAATTGAAGGTGAACGTCCCCCACCGGTTGGTGGTGACGTCGCGCTCGAACGACTGCAGGTTGAACAGCCCGCCGAGCTTGAAGCGGTGCGCTCCGCCCTCGGAGAGCCACGAGGTCTCGTTCGTCGCTTCGAGCGTGTTGGTCTTCCCGGCCTGCGGGAGCCCGGTGTTGCCGCCGAAGGTCAACGACGAAATGCCGGTTTCGCCGTCGCCGAGATCCGAGGTCACCTGCACGCGCCCGAAGGGGAGTGTGATGAACGGCGTCCCGTCGTTCTTGCTGACCGAGGCGTAGACCTTGAGTTCGTTGAGGAAGCGCCCGGCGATGTTCGAGGTGAGCGTGGCGGCGAGCCCGCCCCCCCAGTTGCGCGTATCGCCACCGGTCTGCGGGAGCGAGAGCGTCCCGATGCGCGACGGATCGGAATTCTGGTAGTTGTAGTCGCCGCGGATCGAGAGCGACTGCCCCCCTTCGGTGAGGTAGTCGAAGCGGGCGATCCCGCTCACGTTGTTCGACGTGCGGTCGTTGGCCAGCACCGATCGCGGCGCGATGCCGTCGGCGTTGGCGATGTTGAAGAAGCGGGTGACCGAGTCGGGAGCGACGCCGAAGCGCTCGAGCGTCGTGGCGTCGGCGTTCCCCAGGTTCGGAATGATGTCCTCGCGACGGCGGAGCTGCACGGCGCCAAAGAAGAAAAGCTTGTCCTTGACGATCGGCCCGCCGAAGCCACCCGAGAACTGGTTCTGGTTGTATCCCTGGTTGAGCGGCGAGGCGTCCTGCCCCTCGACCGAGAGGTCGCGGTCGCGGAGGATGTAGGTGAAGTTCCCCTGCGGCGAGTTGGTCCCGCTGCGGGTCGACGACGCGATCTGCCCGCCCGAGAACTGCCCGCGTGCGACGTCGTAGCCCGAGGTGATCACGCGCGTGCTGCGCACCGCTTCCTGCGGCACCTGCGACGAGCCGAACGAGAGCCCGTCGAGCGTGATGTTGTTGGCCGTTGGGGCCTGGCCGGCCACCGAGAAGCCGGCGGCGGTCGAGTCGCTCCCGGTGATGCTCACCACGCCCGGCGCGGTAAGCGCGAGCTGCGTGAGGTCCGACGCATCGACCGGGAGGCGCGCCGCCTGATCGGCGTTGAGCGCCCGCTCGACCGAGCCCGGCGCGGGACGATCTCCTTCACGCGGCACGTTCTGGCGCGCCTGCACGGTGACCGCGGCCAGCACCGTCGGGTTGGTCGACATCCTGATGTTGACCACCAGCCGGTCTTCGTCGCCGTTGCGCTGGACATTGACCACCTGCGGCGCCAGGCCGAGTGCCTTCGCCGTGACGCGGTACTGCCCGCCCCCGTCGGGGAAGAGGACGGTGAACTTCCCCTTGTCGTTCGTGCGCGCGCGGCGCGTGACGTTCGACTCGAGCGACATCACCTCGATGTTTGCGTCCTCGACGGGGAGGTTGCCCTCCACGCGGGTAACGGTACCGGTGATGATGTCGGTGGTGGCGCCCATCTGCGCCGACGCCGCGGCGGGGAGCAGAAACGCAACAACTGCAAAGGCTCGGCGCAGCACCTTGCCGCCGAAAAGACCTGAATTTCGATGCACGGGATCCAACCTCTGGTGGCTCGTCACTGGGGGAGTCCGGGATTGGACTCGGCAGCACGGCGATTGTTAACGTGATCCCCCCCGGCGCCGTTGCCGCCCTTGCAAGCTCCCAACGCAACGCGTCCGTTCGGGGTTCGCGCGACGCTTCTGACAACACGACGAGCGCCACCGTTCGTCCCATCGTTATGGTTCCGTGACTGCACGGACGATTGGAACTCCAATGATTCGGAACGACGACGTGACGTGTCAGGAGATCCGATGCACGGCCGGCGGCGTAGCTCTTCCACACGCCTGTTCGATTTCCCGGTCCGGTGACCGTCCATGAATAGCGGCGCCCTCTCCGAATTCCTCACGTACTTCCAGCTCGGGATC
>CAZWVG010000084.1:3043-20700 GCA_964637355.1 uncultured Gemmatimonadaceae bacterium | reverse complement strand
AGTCCCGCGAGCCACCAGGTCCACCACGAAGCTGTCGGCATTCCCCCTCCAATTCGGGCCGATTCGTCTGCGCTAGATTACCCCGCGCCCCTGACACCCGATATGCATCGACCAGACTTCACGGAACGCCGCGTCTCCCCCGATGACGTCGTCTCGCTCGTGCAGAGCGGGATGCGCGTCTTCGTGCACGGCGCGGCCGCGACGCCCACGCCGCTCCTCGACGCGCTCACCCGGCGCACCGATCTCGAAGGCGTGCGCCTGTACCACATGCACACCGAAGGGCCGGCGCCGTGGACCGCGCCGGGAATCGCCGAGCGAATCCGTAGCGTCGCGCTCTTCTGCGGACCGGCGCTGCGCGAGCCCGTCGCCGACGACCGGGCGGACTTCGTTCCGGTCTTCCTGTCCGACATTCCGTCGCTCTTCTGGAACGGCGTCATTCCGCTCGACGTGGCGATGGTTCAGCTCTCCCCGCCGGACCGACACGGCTTCTGCTCCCTCGGCACCTCGGTGGACTGCGCACGCGCCGCCGTCGACACGGCACGCTTTGTCATCGCCGAGATCAACGAGCAAATGCCGCGCACGCTGGGGAACACGGCGTTCCCGATCGATCGCGTCGACGCCTTCTGCTGCACGGACCGCCCCCTCCCGGCGCACGCGGCGTCGGAAGAGTCGCCCGTCGAGGCGCGCATCGGCGAGTTGGTGGCATCGCTGGTCGAGGATCGCGCCACGCTCCAGATGGGGATCGGTGCGATCCCCGACGCCGTCCTCTCGCGCCTGCACAACAAGAAGGACCTCGGGATCCACACCGAGATGTTCTCCGATCGCGTCCTGGACCTCATCGAGTCGGGCGCAGTGACCAACCGCTTCAAGCAGGTGCACCCGGGACGCGTGGTCACGTCGTTCATCAATGGGACTCGGCGGCTCTACGATTTCGTCGACGACAATCCGCTCGTCGAGTTCCATCCGTGCGACCGCACCAACGACACCGCCCTGATCGCCCGCAACCCTAAGGTGACGGCGATCAACTCGGCGATCGAGGTCGACCTCACCGGTCAGGTCTGCGCCGACTCGATCGGCTCCCGGATCTATTCGGGGATCGGCGGGCAGATGGACTTCATCCGCGGCGCCGCGCGCTCACGCGGCGGCAAGCCGATCATCGCCCTTCCGTCGACCGCAGCGGGCGGCAAGGTCTCGCGCATCGTCACGCAGCTCTCGCCCGGCGCAGGCGTGGTGACCACCCGCGGCCACGTGCACTGGGTGGTCACGGAGTATGGCGCGGTGAATCTTCACGCGATGCCGCTCAGAGAGCGCGCCGAAGCGCTGATCTCCATCGCGCATCCGGATTTTCGAGAAAGTCTGAAGTTGAGAAGACGGCTCTGAGTGCTCAGAAGACGAGAAGACGAGAAGACGAGAGGTAGCGCTCGCGCCTCTCGTCTTCTCGTCTTCAGAATACTCGTCTTCTGAGTTCTCGTCTTCTAAACGCCGTCACTGCTCATTGGTGGCGATTGGCAGTTTCGAGATCCCCCGCTCCTTGCGCTGCTTCTCGACCATGCGGTGCACGTCTTCGAGGAGCTTCTTCGCGTCGTATACGATCCCGTCCTTGATCGTGTACTTCACGCCGCCCACGCGCTCGACTTTCCCCGTCTTGTCATTCAGGCGCGGGAAGCCGGTGCCGTAGAGCACCTTGAGGTTGGCGATCGGGTTCTCCGGGACGATCACCAGGTCGGCGAGCTTCCCTTCCATCACCGTTCCCAGCTCGACGGGCTTCCCGTTCACCTTGTTGAGCTCCGTCGCGGCGTGCAGCGTCGCGGCGCGGATCACCTCCAGCGGGTGGAAGCCCGCCTCCTGGAAGTTCTCCAACTCTTCGATGTAGGAGAAGCCGTAGGTGTTGTAGATGAAGCCGGCGTCGGTCGACGGCGTCACCCGCCCGCCCATGTTCTTGTAGTCGTTGATGAATTCCATCCAGACGTTGTAGAACTTCTTCCACGCCACCTCGTCCCACGTGGTCCAGTTGTAGAAGTAGGCGCCGTGGTTCTCGCGGTTGGGCGTGTAGAAATCCCACAGCGAGGGGAGCGTGTACGGCTCGTGCCACTCCGCAGTACGCCGCTTCATCAGGTCGCGCCCCGACATGTACGTCGTCATCGTCGGGTCGAGCGTGACGTTGTGCTCCTTGAGCTCCTTGAGGAACGCGTTCCACTTCTCGCCGTGCGGCTTGACGAGGCTCCACTGGCGCGCCACCTGGCCAAAGCGCCACTGCTCATCGGCGTAGTTGTACTCCGCCGGATACGGCTGCACCTGCGTCCCTTCGTACATCGACTCGAAGATGCCGTAATAGTGCGTCACCGCGCCGAGCCCGAGGCGTGCGGCGTCGAGCGCATTCATGTTCGGCACCCCGGTCTGCTGCAGGTGCGCGGTCGAGTTGAGCCCCTGCTTCTTCGCCTCGTCGAGGATCGCCGCCATGATCTCGGGCGGGAAGGCGCCGAGCTTGAGTCCGTCGATCCCCTGCGCCTTGGCCCAGCGAATCCAGGCACGCGCATCGTCCGGCGTGTTGATCGGCTTCTTCCCCCACCCCTCCCCCGTCCCCAGCCGCTGGTAGTTGTACATGCGCGGCGCGGTGATCTCGTTGGCATTCGCCCGCTTGGTTTCGCTCAGCGACCACTCGAAGCCACCGAACGGAACGCCACGCACGGTCGTCACCCCATGCGCAAGCCAGAGTTTGTAGCAGTATTCGGCTTCGGGTGCTTTGGGTTTCCCGCAGGTGTGGACGTGCAGGTCGATGAAGCCCGGCAGCACGTACATCCCCGTCGCATCGATCTCGCGCGCCGGCCCCTTGGGGCGCTTGCTCAGGTCGACCGGGCGGCCGGGAAAGCCGACGTCGGCGATGTCGGTAATGCGGTTCTTCTCGATCACGATGTCGACTGGGCCGCGCGGCGGACCGCCCTGGCCGTCGATCAGCGTCGCGCCGCGAATGATCAGTTTGTCGAACGGCCCTTCTCCTTCCGCACGCTTCGGCGCCGGGTCGGCGTCCTGCGCGGAGAGGTGAGCTGGTGTCCAGGTAAGGGCAGCCGCGCTCGCGACCGCGGCCAAGGTGCGGGTGAAACGCAATCGCATGATGCTCGCTCCAATCGAGAAGAAGTCTGGGGGGATAGAGCCCACTCGTCGGGGTGCTGCGAAGCCCGCAACATAGGTCCGAATCACGGCACCCGTTAGATTCGTGCAAACATTCTCCCCCACTGCAAGTCATCTCACACATAGTCGCCGGACGCGCCGGCGCCCAGCGCCGGCCGGAGGCCGGTGACTATTTGGGAGATGACCTCGAATCCACGCTCATATGCGCCGAATCTTCTCGTTCGTTCTCGTCCTCGCGCTCCTCACCATCGTCGCCTCCCGCTCGGACGCGCAGGAGAAAAAGGCGCACGACATGCACGGTGCCGCCGCGGGTGAGATGAAGGACCACGCCATGTCTGCCTGGAAGGAGATGGATGCCTTCCATTCCGCGCTCGGCGCCGCGTTCCACCCGTCGGAAAAGGGCGACCTCGCTCCGCTCAAGTCGACCGCCGATACCCTCGCCGCGCGCGCCAGGGCGTGGAGCGTCTCGACTGCGCCGGCGTCCTGCTCCTCGGCTGATGCAAAGGCGACGATCGCCTGGCTCGCCACCAGCACCGCCGCCCTCGCAGCTGAGGTGCGCAAGGGAGCCGCCGACGATGCGCTCAAGGGCTCGATCGCCGCGATTCACACGAAGTTCGAGACAGTCGAGAAGGCGTGCGGCGGGATGCACGGCATGCCGGGGATGAAGCACTAGCGATCGTCGCGGCGACGGTCGGCATCGGTCGTCGGTCGGCGGGCTTCGGGTGTCGAACGACACCGCCGCCACTGACGACTGTCGTTGCGAAAGTTGCCGCGTCGACTAACGACGGGGCGCAGGCGCCTCCACGGCGGCACCTGCGCGTGGTGCGCGCATGCGCGAGGCAAGCGCCAGGATCCCTTCGCCGAACACGCCGAAGAATCCGACGATCGCCAGCAGCACGTACCACTTGCGCATGCGGCGCTCGTGCTCGCGCGGCGTCATCCCCAGCACGTCCGAATATTCGTCGAGCCCCTTGGGCGCCGACGCACGCGCACGCGAGCGATCGTCGCCCGTGTCGCTCACGTCGCCGCGGGGGTGAGAGAGTACGCGAAGCAGTGCTTGTGCCCGATCTTCCACTCGTCGGGCGACGTGCGCGCGTAGCGGCGCCTCTTCTCCGGATACTTCTCGATGTCCTGGAAGTGGAAGCCGCAGCGCTTGAACAGCGCATCGGAGAACGAGACGGCGAAGATCTCCGGATAGCCGCGTTTGGCCGCCAGCGTCACCGCCGCCTTGATGAGCTGGGCGCCGAGTCCGTGCCGTTGCTGCTGCGGGTCAACCGCGAGTGCCACCAGCTCGACCAGCGATGGCGAGTACTCGTCGATGCACACACACCCGACCACGTGCCCGTCGTCGTCGCGGATCACGCGATAGTCATCGAGGTGTGCCTCGACGAACGCCTCGGAGCGCGGGAGGGTGAGCCCTTCGGGAGAAAAGCGGTTGTTCAACTCGGCGAGCACCGGGACGTCGTATTCGCGAGCAGGGGCGATTGGTCGCATGGGCAGATCTTAGGGGTCGCAATCCCCTCCGCGCAACGTGCACGAGCAGGGGAGCGAGAGGCGTTCACGCGAGCGTCTGGATGTGCGCCGCTCGCACAGCTCTCGGAAAGTAGTTACGGATCGATCAGGATCCCTCGGTTGAAGCGCCACTCCGGATCCACCCAACGCTTGATCGCGCGCATCTGCTCGAGCGTGCCCTCGGAGTACTGCGCCATGAGGAAGGACTTCTTGATCCTCCCGATCCCGTGCTCTGCCGCCACCGCACCTCCGCGCGCCACGATCTCGCGGGCGAGGATCGCGTAGCATCGCATCGCGCGCGTCAGCTCTCCCTCGTCGCGCGGGAGGATGTTCACGTGGAAGTGATTGTCCCCCACATGGCCAAAGACGGCATGATCGAGCCCCTCCCCGCCCAGCAGCGCCTCATAGCGCTCGTAGACCCAGGTGAGCGATTCGTCGGGGACGGCCATGTCGGTGGCGAGCTTGTGCAGTCCCGGCTGCGTCGCGCGGCGAATCGCTATCATCGCGTTGATTCGCTCGGGGACGGCGTGGCGGAACGACCGCACGTCGCGCAGCTCCGCCTCGTTCGTTCCCGCGAGTGACGCATCGGGATTTCCCCCGGCATACGCGGCGAGCGCCGCGAGGCGTTCCGCGATCTCGGCCAGCTCCGCGTCGTCGGCGTACTCCACCTCCGTGAAGACGGAGCACGATCCCGGCGGCGCGATCTGGAGCACCCGGTCTACCGCCGGCTTCCCGCTCTCGCGTGCCAGCGCATGCGACCGCGCGTCGAGGAACTCGATCGCATTCGTGCGCAGCGATTTCTCTCCGCGGAGCAGCTCCACGAATCGGAACGCACTTGCGGTGTGCTCGAAGAACTGGAGGTATCCGAGCTGTCGCCCACTCGAGCGGCGGAGCCGAAGTGTCACCGCCGACACGGCGCCCAGCGTCCCCTCGGCGCCGATCCACAGGTCGATCGCGCTTCCATCCGCGCCGATCCCGTAGCCGATCGCGTTCTTCGTCTTCGGTTTCGGGATGGGGGCCACCGCGAGTCGGCGTCGCTCGTCGCCGTCCTCGAGTACGAGTTCGCCGTCCCGCACGCGCTCGCGCCCGCGCTCGAGGGTCAGCGTTCGACCGCTCGGAAGTTCGACCGTAAGTCCCACGACCCAGTCGCGTATCGCGCCGAATCGAAAGCTGCGCGCCCCTCCGGCATTCGTTGCGACCATTCCGCCCAGCGAGGCCGAGGTCTCCGTCGGATCGATGGGAAATGAGAGCCCCGGATGGTTTGCCGCGAGGTATGCGTTCAACTCGGCGAGCGAAGTGCCGGCGAGCGCTGTCGCCGTCCACTCGCCGTCCGCTTCACGCACCTCGGTCACCCCCCTAAGCGCTGCCAGCGAAACGAGGTGCGCCTCCATCTCGGGCACGGCGCCTCCGGTGACGCCGGTCCGCGCCCCGGAGATCGCGACCGCGTGCCCTTCCTGCGCGTGCCATGTCATCACCTCGCGCAGCTCGTCGAGCGTCGCCGGAGTGGCTAACGACGCGATGCTGCTTGCGGCAAGCTTCGATTCGTCGTGCAGGAAGTCGGCGACGCCGTGCGCGTCGGGCGCGAGCCGCACAATGGCCGGCGGCGCCGAGATCGTCCCCACGCGCGATTCGGCGCGCAGGAGCGACGGGTCCTGATCCATGTGCCCTAGTACAGGATGCGCGTGCGCACGCTCATCGGGAGCGCCGCGATGCGACTGTGCACCTCGTCGGAGAGTTCGCGATTCACGTCCATCACCAGGTACCCGATGTCGCGGGTCGTCGCGAGCTGCTGCGCCTCGATGTTGGCCCCGATCTCCGAGACGATCTTGTTCACCTCGGCCAGCGCGCCGGGTTGGTTGCGGTGAATGTTGAGGATGCGGTGGGTGCCGGGAATCGCCGGGAGGTTCACCTGCGGGAAGTTCACCGCCCCCTCGGTCGAGCCCCGGTCGATGAAGGCGATGAACGAGTTCGCCACCTCGATCCCGATGTCGCGCTGCGCCTCCTCGGTGTTCCCGCCGACGTGCGGGGTGAGGATCACGTTAGGCAGGTCGGCGAATCCCACGTCGAACTCTGCGTTGGTAGGCGTCGGCTCGGTGGGAAAGACGTCGAGTGCCGCGCCGGCGAGGTGTCCGCTGCGCAGCGCGTCCTTGAGCGCCGCCACGTCGACCACGCTCCCGCGCGACAGGTTGAGCACGTAGCTCCCGGGCTTCATGCGCGCCAACTGCGCCGTGCTGAGCATCCCCCGCGTGCGCTCCGTGTCGGGGACGTGGAGCGAGACGTAGTCCGACTGTTCGAGGAGCGCGTCGAGCGTCGTGACCGGGCGCGCCAGGCCGAGCGGGAGCTTCTTCTGGATGTCGTGGAACGAGACGCGCATCCCGAACGCCTCGGCGAGGATCCCCACCTGCTGCCCGATGTGGCCGTACCCAACGATCCCCAGCGAGCGCCCGCGCACCTCGTGCGCGCCGGCGAGTCCCTTGTCCCACTCTCCCTGGTGCAGCTTGAGGTTCTTGTCGCCGAGCCGGCGGGCGAGTGCGACGATGTTGCCGATCGTCAGCTCGGCCACGCTGCGCGTTGAGGCGTGCGGCGCGTTGAACACGGGAACGCCCGCCTGCGCCGCGTCGACGATCGAGACCTGGTCGGTCCCGACGGAGAAGCACCCGATCGCCAGCAGCTTCCCTGCATGGGCAAGTTGGGGTTGCCGGATCTTCGTGCGCGAACGGACGCCGAGGATGTGCGACGATGCGACGACTTCGTTGAGCTCGTCCCCCTCGAGCGCGCGCGGAATCAGCTGGACGGTATACCCCGCCTCGGCGAGCGTCTCGCGCGCCGCGGGATGGATGTTTTCGAGGAGCGTGATGCGAATGCGCTCACGCGGAAACGACGTTGGGCTCGACATGTGTGGGCAAAGAAGGGCGTCCGTCGGCGGAGGGTGTTCGACACACCGAACTCCGCGTCCGGCTCGCAAGCTAACGCCCTATCGCCGCCACCCGTGCCGAGGAAACTCGAATACCGCCGGGAGCAGTCAGCGATCGCACGCGTCCGGCGATTCCCTCCAGCGCCGACGCCGGCTCCGGATGTGCTGGCGGGAGGAGGATGCGAACCAGCGTCCCCTCCCCCACTGCACTCTCCACCTCGAACACTCCGCCCATCTGCTCCACCACGCCGCGCGCGAGGAAGAGCCCGAGTCCCGCCCCGCCAGCCTCGAAGCGTGTGGTGAAATACGGCTGAGTGAGGCGCCGGATTTCCTCGCGCGACATCCCGGGGCCATTGTCTCGCACCTCAATGAGCGCCCGCCCGCCCGGCGCCGTCCCCACCAGCAGGTCAACGACCCCCTTCTCCTCCGGCGCCCGGTCCGGACTCGCGTGCGCCGCGTTGAGGAGGAGGTTCACCATCGCCTGCACCAGGCGCCCCTCGTCACCCAGAATCTCCGGCGCACGCCCAAGGTGCGTGCGCACCTCGGCGAGCCCGCGCAGTTTGTGCGAGGTGACCCGAAGCGCCGCCTGCGTGAAGTGCTCGGGGGAGATCGGGAGGAGGTTTCCCGTGGCAGGGCGCGAGTAGGCACGCAGCGCGTCGACCACTCCGCGAATGCGGTCGGCGCCGTCGAGCGCGCCCTCGACCGATTCCAGCAGCTCTTCGGGCGATCCGTGGTCGCGCCCCCAGACCTGCATGAGTTCGAGATTGAGGCGCAGGTACGCGAGTGGATTGTTGATCTCGTGCCCGACTCCGGCCGCCAGGCGCCCGAGCGCCGCCTGATGTTCTGCCTCGATCCACGCGCGCTGCGCCTCGTCACGCTCTTCGGTGCGGCGATCGATCTCTTCGGTGAGATAGGTCGAGGCGACGGAGAGCCGGCGCGCGTCGTCGATGAACCGCTCCGCCGTCACCGCCAGCATGGAGAGTACGACGGCGAGAAACCCGAGGTCCGCGGTGAAGAGGAAGTCGAGCGCACCGATCGTGACCAGTACGTCGATCACGGTCGTGACCAGCAGAATCGAAAAGCCGACCACGTACGTGACGTTGACGCGCTTCGGCTGTCCCCGCGGGCTGCAATACGCCACGCACGTGACCGCGACGCCCGCCAGACAGAGGTACGACACGAGTTCGCCCAGAAGCGCCGGTTCGGGAAAGCGGTAGCGGACCCCCGCCCACCCGACGGCCACCTCGGTGAACTGGCCCGTGAAGAACCACGAACGCGCAAGAAAGGACATCAGCCCGGCCGTGAGCAGCGCGACCACAAAGGCCTGGCACCAGCGCGGGAGTTGCCTAACGCTTGCCGACTCCCCGCCGAAGGCGCTCACCAGCCAGGCGGAGACGAAGACGGTCGCGGCGAGGTAGCTCGTTTGCGCACCGAGGAGCTGCGCCGAATCGCTCAGCGGCCAGTACGAGGCGACGAGGTTGGTGGCGCTGTAGCCCGCTCCACTAAACGCGATCAGCGCGAACGCCCAGGCGCCGCGCCAGCCAGGGGCGCGCGACACGGGGACGAGGAGGACGCCAATGCCGAGCTGCAGCACGGCGACGCACGCGGAGACGACGAAGGCGACGTTCACGGTAGCTCATAGTCTCGGTCGCTACCGCGTCAAAGGTACAGTTCGCCAGTCCAATCAATCCTGCGCCGTCTTTCCCCTGCGCCGTCGTCCGTACGCCGACCGCGCCCCCCTCGAGCCTACCCGCCCCGCCGTCTGCTACCAGATGTCACCGACCGTGAAGCCTTCCGGGAACGGGTCCTCGGGGTCGAGGACATATGTCGCGCTCCCGGTGATCCAGGCGCGCCCCGAGATCGTCGGGACCACTGCCTGATACTTCCCCACCCGCGTCACCTCCTCCAGGCGGCCGGTGAACACCGTCCCGAGGATCCCGGCGTGACGAAAGTCCTCCCCGAGCGGGAGGAGCCCGCGCGCATGCAGCGTCGCCATCTTGGCCGACGTCCCTGTGCCGCAGGGCGAGCGGTCGAGGGCCCCGGTCCACGTGGCTGGGCGATTCCAGTCGAGCGTCCCGGTCGACACCACGACGGCGTTCTGCCAGTCGGCATCCTTCACGAGCGACGGCGCCGAAAGCTGGGCGATCGTGACGCCGTCGAAATCGGGCTGATCGGGATGCACCACGGGGAGCTGCTCGCGCGCGGCGGCCTTGATCATCTCGCCGATACGCACGACGTCGCGCCCCTCATCGGGCACCAGCGTGAGTCCGAATTGCCGCGCATCGGCGATGACATAGAACATTCCGCCGTACGCCACGTCGACCGTCGCCGTCCCGAGGTGCGGGACCTCGATCGTCGCATCGAGATGCGTGGCGAAGGCGGGGACGTTGCGAAACGTGACGCGCTTCACTTTTCCCCCCGAACAGTCGGCGCGCACGCGAATGAGTCCGGCGGGCGCTTCGAGCGTCAGCTCTGTGACCGGCTCTCGCATCGGGACGATCCCCGTCTCGAGGAGGACCGTCACCACGCACATCGTGTTCGTCCCCGACATCCCCGGATACTCCACCTGCTCCATGATCACGAAGCCGGCGTCGGCCTCCGGGTGACTCGACGGGAGGATCACGTTGCAGTTGGCGGCGGGATATCCGCGCGGTTCGCGGAGCATGCGCAGCCGGAGCGCGTCGCCGTGCGTCCGAAGCCACGTCATCTTCTCGAACATCGTGGTCCCCGGAATCTCTCCGACGCCGTCGGTGATGACCCTCCCGTGCTCCCCGCAGGCGTGCGCGTCGTAGGCGCGAATGGTGGTGGCAGTCATGTGCGTCGGTGCGATGCCTAACGAACGACCATGCGGGTGAACGGCGGGACGTACGCCTGCAGGAGCATCAGTCCGCCGACCAGCGCGGCGAGCACCAGCGAGTGCCAGAAGACAAACCGGAGGATGCGCCCCTCCTGCCCGTACCAGCGCGTGGCGGTGCTCGCGACCACGATGCTCTGGGCGTCGATCATCTTCCCCATCACCCCGCCCGACGAGTTGGCGGCCGCCATCAGCGTGGGGTTCACGCCCACCTGCTGCGCCGTGAGCACCTGCAACGACCCGAACAGGACGTTGGACGACGTGTCCGACCCGGTGAGCGCTACGCCGAGCCAGCCGAGCATCGCCCCGAAGAACGGATACCAGACGCCGGTGCGGGCGAAGGCGAGGCCCAGGATCGCGTCCATCCCGGAATAGCGCGACACGTAGCCTAACGCGAGCATCGCCGCGATGGTCACCAGCGACGCGCGCACCAGCCGGATCGTCGCCCAGTACTCGCGCAGCATCGCTCCAAATCCGAATCCCATCACCGCGCCCGCCAGCAGCGCGGCAAGGAGAATCGCGCTCCCCGTCGCCGAGAGCCAGTTGAGCGTGAAGACCGCCGCCTCGGCGACCGGCGCCGGAACAACCGGGGGGACACGTTGCACCTGCAGGTGCAATCCGGGGATCGGGAAGGCGGGCGCCGACAGTCCGTTGAGCGCCGACTTCACCTGCGGAAGCCCCCAGAGGAAGACCACGACCGACAGGATGATCCACGGGAGCCAGGCGCGCGCCCTCGATACGTGCGGCGCTGCATCCGCTTCTTCGGTAGCAGCGACCGGCGCCGGCAACGCGTCATCAGGGCCGCGATCGAGGCGGCGTGCATCGCTCGGCGTCCACCCGTCGCGCGGCTGCCACCAGCGCAGGAAGAGCGCGAGCGCCCCCATCGAGCAGACACTGGCAATCACGTCCACCAACCAGGGGCCGTGATAGTTCGACACGACAAACTGCGGAACGGCGAACGCGACGCCCGCCACCAGGAGCGCCGGCCAGATCCCCCACATCCCGCGCACCCCCGCATACGCCGCCAGGAGCCAGAACGGGATGATCAACGAGAAGACCGGGAGCTGCCGCCCCACCATCGCGCTCAGCTGCAGCAGGTCGAGCCCGGTCACGCCCTGGAGCGCGATGACCGGCGTTCCCAACGCACCGAACGCGACCGGCGCCGTGTTGGCGATCAGCGAGAGCCCGCTCGCCTGGAGGGGCGAGAAGCCGAGACCGATCAACAGCGCCCCGGTCACCGCCACCGGCGTCCCGAAACCCGCCGCCCCCTCGAAAAACGCCCCGAACGAGAAGGCGATCAGCACGAGTTGCAGCCGACGGTCGGCCGCTACCGACGAAATGCTTCCCTGCAGCGCGGCAAAGTATCCGGAACGGGTGGTGAGGCGGTACAGGAAGATGACGTTGAGGACGATCCACCCGATCGGGAAGAGCCCGTACATCGCCCCGTACCCCGCCGAGGCGAGCGCCATCGGCGCCGGCATCCCCAAGGCGAGGATTGCCACCAGCACCGCCGACGCGAGCCCCGCCACCGCCGCCCAGTGCGCCCGCACCCGATGCCAGGCGAGCAGTCCGAGGAGGACGACGAGCGGGAACGCCGCGACGAGCGTCGAGGCGAGGGGAGAGCCGAGGGGGTCGTAGACTTGAGAGTACAGAAGGCGAGAAGACGAGAAGACGAGAGGACGAGATCCTGGGGCGCGGGCGGGGCGAAAGTGGGGGGAGGGCGGCGGATGCGGGAGGGGGGCAACCAACACAACGCCCGCCGATGCGGGGCATCTGGCGGGCGGGTCGCGGAGCGGGATTCAGTTGTAGGTTCGTCGCGCGTCAGGCGGTGGCGCGGTAGGGCGAATCGGAATAGGGGGAGTCGTCGGCGTATTCGGCGCCGTAGAAGGGGCGCGGGGCGCGCGGTTCGATCGGGTGGATCTGGACGTCTTCGAAGTCGCCCGCCAGCGGGAGCACGATGTCGAGGATCCCCTTGCTCAGGTGCTGCCCGTACCTCGCCAGGTTGGTCGCGCGCATGCGCTGCGCCAGGAGGTACATCAGGAACGGCTTGTCGGCCTTGGCCGAATTGCACCGTTTACAGCAGAGGACAAGGTTGTCGCGTCGATCGTACGCCGTCTGCCCCTTGCGAGGCGTCACGTGATCGAGGGTGATGTTCCGCGGTTCAGACTCGACTCCGCAATAGGCGCAGGTGGGACCGTGCCTCGCCAGGAGCCAGCGCCGTGTCTCGGCGTATGCTTCCCGGCTTGTTGAAACGGAGGAGTGCTGTGGAATGTGTCCGCTCGGAGAACCCCGCCGCGGTCGGCGGCTCCGGCGCTTTGCTGGATTTGACATGTACACTGTAAAGATACCACGAATCCCGCCCCTGCGGGAGTCGCCTATCAGAAGACGACGCAAGGGGATCGATGGTCATCGGTCACATTTCGATCGAACCCCTCAGAGGAGCAATCACGCTCCCGCGCGCCCCGTTCCCCATGGGCGCTCCTTCTCTGCCGCTCAGCGCCCCGAGGTGTCGGCGTCGAAGAATGCGCCGTCGGCCCACCCCTGAAAGCCCGCTGAGCGCACGCGCCGCCAGGCGCCGCGCGAGTCACCGAGTTCAACGCGCGTGTTCGGCGTGACCACGCCGACGATGGCTGCGCTCAGCGATGCCGCCGCCCGCACGTTCACCCACGACTGCGCTACGGCCCGCGTCCAGGGACCCGAATACGGCGCCGTAAGGCGAGCCGCACGCTCGAGCGCCCGCTGAACCGAGTCGGGGAGTGCTTGAGGCTGCGCGGGCGCCTCAACGGCCGTAACCGCAGTCGGTGACGGAGCAGCAACGGCGACGTCGCCCCGCAGCGAGCCTGCCGGTGCAGCCGCACGGTCGGCCGCCGAGTCGAGCGGGACGATCGCCCCTCCCATGCTGCTGTCGACGCGCGGCGTGACCTGCGCGGCAAGGGCGGGCGAAACGGACATCGTCGCCCGCGCCTCCTGCTCGGCCCCCTGCTCGGCGGGGCGGGTCCGGGAGCGATACTGCCAGACGCCCACTCCCACCACGCAGACGGCCAACACGACCCCCACCGCTACTGTCAGGAGTCTTGTGGGGAAGGTCGAGGCCTTGGTCCCGCACCAACGGCACCCGCCAAGCCGCCGCGGATAGTACGTGTCGCAGACACTGCAATGCCCCAGCGGCACCGTCTCCCCTCGCGAACCCCGAAGGAAGAAGGCGTGCGCACAGCGCGGACACTGGGAAGCGGCAATCAGCGCCTTGGCGCCGCATTGCTCGCAGCGCACGAGTTGCATACGCGACTACAAGGCGGGATGATCCATATGGGTCAAGACGACCCATCTCGACTCCAGAAACGTGGCGAGTGAACGCCCATCACGAAAGGGCAAGGAGGGAATGCATGGCCACACATTTCCTGCGGCAGCGTTTTCATCTGCCGCGCCTGCCTGACGATTCGCGCCGTTCTCCGTGCGGTTGACACGCCTGTCACAATTGTGTGTCGGATCGCACTCGTTGTCCCGTTCGCACGATCCCTTACCGCTTCCTGCCATGACTCGCGTGCTTCGCAGCTGTGCCCTTGTCGCTGCCGGCGGCATTTTGGCGCTTGGCCACCCGCTCTCCGCCCAGCAGCCGCGCCCCAGCCGGTCGGCCCAACCGACCCTCGGGGCGCGCACCGTCCCGATCCTCGTCGTCGACGGCAAGCGCTTCAAGGACCTCAACCGCAATGGCACGCTCGAGCCGTACGAGGACTGGCGGCTCAGCGATGACGCGCGCGCGCGCGACCTCGTAGGACGCATGACGCTCGAGGAAAAGGCCGGCGCGATGATGCACGGCACGGCGCGCAGCGGCGGACCGATGGGAATGGTCGGTGTCGGGCAGGAGTACGACACGGCCGCGACCGGGAAGGTGATCCGCGAGCTCGGAGTGAACTCGTTCATCACCCGACTCGGTGGCCCCCCCGCGGCGTTCGCCGAGCAGCAGAACCGCCTGCAGGCGGCTGCGGAGACGTCGCGACTGGGAATCCCGGTGACCGTGAGCACCGATCCGCGAAACCACTTCCAGTACGTCGTGGGTGCGAGCGCGCAGATCGGGCAGTTCTCGCAATGGCCGGAGCCGCTCGGCTTCGCCGCGCTGCGCGACGCCGCCGTCGTCAGGCGCTTCGCCGATGTCGCGCGGCAGGAGTATCGCGCGGTCGGGATCCACATGACGCTGTCTCCACAGGCCGACCTGTCGACCGAGCCGCGCTGGAGCCGCATCAACGGGACATTCGGCGAGGACGCCGCCGTCGCCGAGCCGCTGGTCAAGGCGTATGTCGAGGGCTTCCAGCATGGCGACGCAGGGGGTGACGACGTAGCCGTGCTCGCCGTGGTGAAGCACTGGGTGGGGTACGGGGCTGCGAAGGAGGGATTCGACAGCCACAACGCGTACGGTCGGGTGGCAACGTTTCCCGGACAGAACCTGGAATATCACGTGCGCCCCTTCCTCGGGGCGTTTGCCGCGCATGTGGCCGGCGTCATGCCGACATACAGCATCCTGGAGGGGGCGACGTTAGGCGGCCGCCCCATCGAGGGGGTCGGGGCGGGCTATAACAAGCAGCTCCTCACCGACGCGCTACGCGGCACCTACCACTTCGACGGACTGATCGTCTCCGACTGGGCGATCACCAACGACTGCAACACTCGCTGCGTGAACGGCGCGCCGGCGGGCGAGCGCCCCTCGTTTGCCGACCTGGGCATGCCGTGGGGGGTCGAGGCGCTCTCCAAGCAGGAGCGCTTCGCCAAGGCGGTCAACGCCGGCATCGATCAGTTTGGGGGGACGGAGGAAGCGCCGGCGCTGGTCGCGGCCGTTCGCGCGGGACTCGTGACCGAGGCGCGGCTCGACAGCTCCGTGCAACGCGTCATGGCCTCCAAGTTCCGCCTTGGCCTGTTCGAGAATCCGTTCGTCGACACGGCTGCCGCGGTGCGCGTGGTGGGGAATGCAGCCTTCCGCGAGCAAGGCGTCGCCGCGCAGCGCAACGCGCTCGTCCTCCTCGAGAACGGCGGCAAGCTCCTTCCCTTGCGGTCCGCGCCTAACGCCGCGCCGCGCCGTGTGTACCTCGACGGGATCGACAGCAGCGCGGCCGCCGGGCGTGGATGGCGAATCGTTGGCACGCCAGGCGATGCCGACGTGGCGATCATGCGCATGGAGGCGCCCCACCAGACACTGCACCCGGGATGGATCTTCGGATCGATGCAGCACGAGGGGGACCTCGGCTTCCGCGCTGGCGACCCGGCCTTCGAGCATTTCAAGGCGGTAAGCGCCGCCGTCCCCACGATCGTGACCGTCTACCTCGACCGCCCGGCGATCCTCACCGAACTCAAGTCGCGCGCCAAGGCGATCCTCGGGAACTTTGGCGTGAGCGACGCCGCGCTCCTCGACGTGATTCAGGGGAAGGCGAGCCCGCGCGGGCGCCTCCCGTTCGAACTTCCGTCGTCGATGGACGCGGTGCTGGCGCAGAAGTCCGACGTCGCGCACGACTCGCGCGCCCCGCTCTACCCGATCGGCTTCGGGCTTCACTACTGACGCACGCTCGCATCATCCCCTGCTTAGGGTCTCTTCCCTTCCGCCAGCTGCATCACCGATGCCTCCGATGACTTGTCGCCCCCTCTGCGCGCTCCTCGCGCTCGTTGCCCTGGCCGCCTGCGACACGAAATCGGCTCGGCCGACCGGTGATTCGACGGCGACAATCGTCGCCAGCCGGCCGAGCGCGGACACCGGCGATTATCCCGGATGGGCGCGCGACGCCGTGATCTACGAGGTGAACGTTCGCCAGTACACGCCGGAGGGGACCTTCAAGGCCTTCGGGGCGCACCTTCCGCGTCTGCAGAAGCTCGGCATCGACATTCTCTGGCTCATGCCGGTGCAACCCATCGGCGTGAAGGGGCGAAAGGGGACCCTCGGGAGCTACTACTCCATTCGCGACTACACCGCCATCAATCCCGAGTTTGGGAACGAGGACGATTTCCGTCAGCTCGTCGACTCGGCGCACGCGCTCGGGATGAAGGTGATCCTCGACTGGGTCGCCAATCACACCGCGCACGATCACGAGTGGATCACCTCGCACCCCGACTTCCACGAGCGGCGCAAGGACGGCACGGTGCTCAACGCCCGCGACAACGAGGGGCGCGAGACCGACTGGACCGACGTCGCCGAGCTCGATTACTCCAACCCGGCGATGCGCCAGGCGATGATCGGCGAGATGCGCTGGTGGCTCGATACGATGGGGATCGACGGCTTCCGATGCGATGTCGCCGGCGGTGTCCCCACCGATTTCTGGGTCGAGGCGCGGAAGGAACTGCGTGCCTCACGCCCGGACCTCTTCATGCTCGCCGAGGCCGAGTCGCCGGAGATTCACGCCGGCTTCGACATGACGTACGGGTGGGAGCTGCATCACCTGCTCAACGAGATCTCGCAGGGCAAGCAGCCCGCCAGCGCCCTTGGCCCCTACTTCGCGAAGCAGGACAGCGCCTACGGGCCGGGCGCGTTCCGCATGTACTTCACCAGCAACCACGACGAGAACAGCTGGAACGGGACCGAGTTCGAGCGCATGGGGGCCAACAACGTCCCGGCGTACGTGATCGCCGCAACGGCCGAGAACTCCATGCCGCTCCTCTACTCCGGCCAGGAAGTGGGGCTCAACAAGCGGCTGCGCTTCTTCGACAAGGACACGATCGACTGGAAGGGGAAGTCGCTGGAGCCGTTCTACTCATCGATCTTCGCGCTCAAGCACCTGCAGCCGGCGCTGGCCAACGGTGCCTGGGGTGCGCCGCAGAAGACGCTCACGGTGAACGACCCGGGGAAGGTCTTCGCCTTCACGCGCACGAAGGGGGAGAACACCGTGCTCGTGGCGACCAACTTCAGCGATGCTGCGGTGACGGTGCAGTACGAGGGGTTGCGGACGCCGGGCGACTACACGGACTGGTTTTCCAAGGCTTCGGTCAAGCTTGCAGCTGCCGGGGCGCTGGACATTCCGGCGAATGGGTATCGGGTGCTGGTCCGCTAGGCTTTCGCTGCGCCCGAGCACTCGGGTTCGCGACCGCTCGTGAAACTGCATTGAACCGCGGAGTTCGCGGAGTCCGCGGAGGAGGTCGGCTGTGACGCCGGTTCTGCGAGCGCTCACGCCGATGCTCTGAAACTGCTTTTTGTCACAGAGGTCACAGAGGACACAGAGGACACAGAGGACACAGAGGACACAGAGGACACAGAGGACACAGAGGACACAGAGG
>CAZWVG010000084.1:0-2943 GCA_964637355.1 uncultured Gemmatimonadaceae bacterium | reverse complement strand
CACAGAGGTCACAGAGGTCACAGAGGTCACAGAGGTCACAGAGGTCACAGAGGTCACAGAGGCTTCGTCACCGACGAAGCGTCGGGTCTTCATGACGATCGAGTCGTTGAATCTCCACTCGCATGCGAAGGAATGACTCCCCACTTCGTATCGCGACTCGTCGACAATGCACGTCAATCTCCTCCGCGAACTCCGCGGACTCCGCGGTTCATGCTCTTGGCGCCGGCCAGCGCCCCCGACGTGCTCCGATTCGCCACTACTCGTCAACTGCATTGAACCGCGGAGAACGCGGAGAACGCGGAGAACGCGGAGAACTGGAGAACGCCGACGCGCGCGCCCCTCCGTGACCTCCGTGCCCTCCGTGACCTCTGTGTCAAATGCTCTTGACCGAGCGGCCGCGATACCCGTCAGACAGCATCGCGCACCGAAGCAGGCGCCGCCCCACCGCCTAACGCCACATGCAACGCTCGCCCGCGGCCGACCGCCTCGTCGACCAGCGCGTCGATGTCGACCGCCTCGGTACGAAAGTTCACGATGCAGGCGCGTAGCGCGAACCGTCCATCTATCTTCGCGTTCGACGGATACACACGCCCTCCCATCTGCAACTCGGCCATCAGGCGCTCGTTGAGCGTATTGAGATAAGCCTCGGGGGCGCCCCCAGGCGGGACGTAGCGGAAGCAGGCGATCGACAGCACCGGCTCAGGCCCGACCGGCTCCAGCTCGGGATGCGCCAGCACGCGCTCGTGCAGGTAGCGCGCCAGCGCAACATCGTGCGCGATGCGACGCTCGTACGCGTCCCACCCGTGCGCGAGGAGCGAAATCCAGATCTTGAGCGCATGAAAGCCGCGCGAGAACTGCGGCCCCAACGCATACAGGTCGACACCGCGCCCAGTGAGCGCCTTGTCCTCGTACACATAGCTCGGCTCGATCGCGAACGCGTCGGCCAGGTGTTGCATGTCGCGTACGAGGACCATCCCTCCCGAATGCGGCGTGTACAGCCACTTGTGCGGGTCGAGGGCGAGCGAGTCGGCACGCTCGATCCCCGCGAAGAGCGGACGCAGCGCATCGGTGCAGGCGGCCACGCCGCCGTATGCGCCGTCCACGTGCAGCCAGACCCCAAACTCTTGGCAGAGATCGGCGATCCCGTCCAACGGATCGATCGCTCCCGTCGACACCGTTCCCGCCGTGGCGACCACCGCCACCGGACGGTAGCCGGCGGTCACGTCGCGTGCGATCGCCTCGCGCAGCGCATCGAGTCGCATGCGCAGCGCGCCATCGACCGGGATCATCCGCACATTCTCCCGCCCGATCCCCAGCATGTCGGCGGCCCGCGAGTTCACGTCGTGTACCTGCGCCGACGCATAGTAGGTGAGCGGTGGACCGCCGCGTACGCCGAGGTCGCGGATCGACCAACCGGCGCGTGCATCGCGCGCCGCCTTGAGTGCCGTGAACGCCGCCATCGCCCCGCCCGACGTGACGAAGCCCCCGGCCCGCTCGGGCAACCCCAGTCGCTGCGCGAACCAGCGTCCGAGGTAGAGCTCGATCTCCGTCGCCACGGGCGAAAGACGCCACGCGCCCACGTTCTGGTTGAGCGCCGCCGCCAGGAGGTCGGCGGCCGCCCCCGGGACCGTCCCTGCACCAGTGATGTAGGCCATGAAGCCCGGATGCCCGGTGCGCGTCGAGTCGCCGAGCGCAATCGTGCGCAACACCTCGCGCAACTCGTCCGGCGCGAGTGGCGCGTCCGGAATCGGTCGAGTGACCGCGGCGCGCACTTCGTCTGCCGATCGACGCGTGCCGACCGGAAGCTCGGGAAGGCGCGCCAGCATCTCGCTCCACATTCCGACCACATCCTCGCCGAGCTGTCGCGCCTGGTCCGCGCCCCACGCCAGGTCCGCAACGGGAGGCGGCGCGTGAGGAGTGTCCCCGCGCGCAGTGGTGGTACGCGTATCGGATCGATCGGTGCTGACGGTCATCGGAGAATCTCGTGGGCAGGTGATGCCGGCGCGTCGCACTCCCGCGCGACGCGCCAGCAGGTGAATCATCGCGCCTTCGCCACCTTCGGGGTATCCGCCGGATTCACGTACGTCATGGCGAACGGCCCCATCGCGTGCACCTGCACGATCGTTTCCCCCTGCGCCGCCGCGAAGTGTGCGCCATTCGCCGGGGCAACCACGAATCCCCCCGCCTCCAGCGTCATCATCTCCTTGGCGACGAAGGTCTTCCCCATCCCCACGCGGAACGTGCCACTGATCACCGTCACCTGCTCATCGGTGGGGTGCGTGTGCGGGGCGATGCGGTAACCGTCGGGGAAGCGCAGCCGGACGGTGAAGAGGCCAGTCCCCCCGGGATTCCCCTGCATCACCGCCATTTGAGCTCCTGCGGGAAAGACGGCCGGTGCCGGACCCCAGGTGAGCTCGGGCGCGGCAGTCGCGTGTGCGCTCCCCTGGGCCGATGCGATTGACGGGGCGCTGGCGATCACAAGTAACGTCGCGGCAGCGATCGCACTCAACACGGTGCGGGCGGTCGTCGTCGTGGCAGTCATGATGCATTCTCCGGTTCAGGATCGTCGCTTCGACTCGGCGTCGGTGCCGGCGTCGCGAACGCGGAGGATGATGCCCCTCTCGCTGCGCGCGATCTCCGTGGCGACTACGGGGATTTTCGAGTGCGCCACGGGGAAAAACATGCGGAGCGGGCTCAGCGTCGCCCGCGAGTCGCCGAGTTGCGAGCCGGGGGAGTCGGGCGCGGGACGAGCCCACGCTCGCTTGCCCAAACCGCGATCTGCGCGCGCGATGTGAATCCGAGCTTGGACAGCGCGGCCGCAACGTATCCTTCGACCGTTCGCTCCCCGATCCCGAGCGCCTTGGCAATCGCCCGGTTGGAGCGGCCGTCGGCGATGAGCGCCGCGGTGTCGCGCTCCCTGCGAGTGAGTCCCCCATGCGCCGC
>CAZWVG010000083.1:0-20917 GCA_964637355.1 uncultured Gemmatimonadaceae bacterium | reverse complement strand
ACGCCTTGCTCAGCTTGAGGCGCGGGAGGTTGCCGTCGTTGACGAAGACGTGGTAGTTCCCGTCGATCTTCTCGACCACGAGGTCGGGGACGATGTAGCCGTCGCTGGCGATGCTGAAGCGCACGCCGGGCTTGGGGTCGAGCTTGGCGATGTCGTCGGCGGCCGCCTGCACGTCCTGGGCGCTGATCCCGAATCGCTTGGAGATCTCGCTCCAACGGTGCGCGATCAGCTCGTCGAAGGCATCGCGTACGAGGCGGTAGGCGAGGGTGTCTTCCTGCTTCTGGTCGCGCAGCTGCAACAGCAGACATTCGCGCAAGTCGCGCGCGCCCACACCCGGCGGATCGAGCGTCTGGATGATGGCGAGCATCTCCTCGGCTTCTTCGAGCCGATAGAGCGGGAGTTCTCCCTCGAACCCTTCGCGCTCGGCAGCCTGCGCCACCACCTCGTTGATCCCCTCGAGAATCTCCTCGATGGAGCAGGTGAGGTAGCCGTCCTCGTTGATGTTCCCCGCGAACTCGTCCGCCAGGAGCAACTGGCGCGGGGTCAGTTCGAGCAGGGAGATCTGGTCCTTGAGGTGGTCGTCCAGGTCGCGCTTGTCGACCGACACCGGCTCGTAGTACTCGCGTTCCTCGTGCTCCTCGCGAACGCCGCCCGTCTCGAAGCCGTCGAGGAGGATCTCCTCCCAGTCGATCGTGTCATTCTTGACCGCCTCCGCCTCCTCCGGGGGAGCGGTCTCCGGCTCCTCGAGATCGACCGGCCCTTCCTCACCCTCGCGCTCGTCCTCTTCCTCCGAATCCTCCTCATCCGGCTCGGTCATCTCGAGGAACGGATTGGTGAGGAGTTCCTGCTTGAGGTGCTGCTGGAGGTCGAGCAGGGGCATGTAGAGCAGATCCATCGCCTGATAGAGGCGTGGATTGATCTTCAGCTCCTGCCGGAGCGAGGTATGCTGGCTAAGGCCGGCTCTCATCCGGGGACGCCCTCAACCTCGGCGGCAAAGCGCGAGCGGAGCCGCGCCGTGAGCGTAGGGCCGAGATAGATCTGCGACACCTCGTCGTCGAAGACGAGGTCGCGCACCGTGCCGGAGACCTTCACCTGGCCGTCGAACATGATGTAGGCACGGTCGACGATATCGAGCGTCTGTTCCACGTTGTGGTCGCTGATGAGCACGCCGATTCCCCGATGGCGCAGGCCGGCCACGATGGTCTGGATGTCGTGAACCGCGATGGGGTCGACTCCAGCGAACGGCTCATCGAGCATCATGAACTTCGGCTGGGAGACCAACGCCCGGGTGATTTCCAGGCGGCGACGTTCGCCCCCCGACAAGGCGTACGCCTTGCTGTGCCGAAGGTGCTTGATGCTCAGTTCGTCGAGCAACCCTTCCAACCGTGCTCGACGCTCATCCTTAGTAATTGGCAACGTCTCGAGGATGGCGAGAATGTTGTCTTCCACGCTCAACTTGCGGAAGATCGACGGCTCCTGCGAAAGATAGCCGATCCCGCGCCGCGCGCGCTTGTACATCGGCGTGCGCGTGATGTCCTGGCCGTCGAGGAGGATGCGCCCCGCCTCGGGTTGGATGAGGCCGACGATCATGTAGAAGGTCGTCGTCTTCCCCGCCCCGTTTGGTCCCAACAGGCCGACGATCTCTCCCTGCTGCAGGCGCACCGCGACATCGTGCACCACGCGCCGCTTGCGGTAGACCTTCACCAGTCCCTGTGCCTCGAGCACGCTCCCCGACGGAACGGCGCGCGCTTCGCCGGAACGTCGTGTCGCGCTCGAAGGACCGGCGGCAATGGTCGCGTGCTCGCCGGTCAGACGCAACGATTCCGCAACGTCAGCGCGCTGCGGGGCGATTTCTGCCCAGAGTTCGGGGGCGACGCGAATCTGCACGCTGTCGTCCACCGGGGAGTTGAGCGGGAACTCGATGAGGTTCTGGGCGGCGAGACGCGGAAGGACGGAGCGCTGCAGGAAGGCGCGAACCTCGTCGAGGGAGAGTCGCCCGGCTTCGCGCTCGGCGTCCCCTCCCTGCGCGCGGATGGCGGCGATCCAATCGTCGCGGAACCGGATGGCGACGTCGTTGAAGACGGCGATGCCCTGGGCATCGGATGCACTGATGACCGCGTGGAGGCCGAAGGCGACGGAGCGATCGCCGCCGGCGCGCTGCTCGATCAGCGCCTGGACGCGTTCGGAGAGGGAACTGCCACTCATGGGCGCCGGGGGGAGGAGGCGTTAGGCGGACGCTTGATCGCAGTGCTCGGCCGCTTGGTCGACGTACGGCCCGTGGAGCCACGCCTGGTCGACTTGGTGGATTTTGCCGACTTCGCCTTCTCGTCGAGCAGCGAATCGGGTTGCGCTTCGAGGTAGACGCCGGCGGCCGAATCGACGACGGTGACCGTCTTCACTTCCTGGTTGGAGAAGTCGACGACGATCTCGCGCCCGCGCACATAGTTCATCCCCGGGCGGTCGGGGGCCTTGTCGTTGGCGACCTGGTAGAACGAACTGGCGTTCCCCTTCGACAGGAGGTCGTGGATGCGCGGGCGCGACGTGGTGTCGGAGGCGGGAATCGAGTCGAAGCGGGCGACGATGGTATCGCCACGGAGCCAATCCCGTTCGTTCGACTTGATCTTCGTCGAGTCGGGATCGGTCTCGGCGTAGGCGTGCTGCACCGCGTAGAGTTCGCGCAGCTTCTGGTCGGGGAGGCGCACGTCGATCGAGTCGGCGATGATCGTGCGCTCCTTGGAGATCGCCGACGCCGCACCGGGGCCGAAGGCGAAGGCGCGTTGCAGCTGATTGCCGCGCACGCGCAGGTCGATGGTGTCGGACGCCAGCGTGAGGTCCTGGTTCACCGCCACCGCCGAGTCCTTGGAGAGGACACGCTCTACCTGCTTGTTGCGGGCAAAGAGGTCGATCACCCTGCCGCGCAGGGTGAACTTGTCCTTTCCCTTGCTCTCGACGTACGGTTGCTTCATGAGGCGGGAGAACTGGCTCGCGTTGTCGAGGATCGCCGAGTCGCCGCGGGCGAGGACATCGGTGCGATCGAGTTCGACCCTTCCCCACGCAATGAAGAGGGAGTCGCCCTCGCCGTTGATCTGGTCGGCGACCAGGGTCACCGGGTCGCCGCGACGCGTCCCCGCCGAATCGGCTTCATAGAGTTTGAGTGTCGGGCGCGAGGTGGCGACGATGCGCTGGCGTACACGGACGCCACGCACGGCACGAAAGAACTCGGCGCGCGGCCCGATCATCGTCGAGGAGTCGCTCATGACGGCGACAACGTTCCCTTCGGCGAGGAGGCGTTCCTCGGCCCGGAAGTAGGTGAGCTTGTCGGCGTCGAGGTTCACTCGCTTCTCGCGATACTTGACGTTGCCGAGCAGGTAGTAGAGCTGGTTCTGGTCGTAGAATTCCGCCGAGTCGGCGGTGATGGTCATCCCCTGCTTCGCGCAGTGACCGACGACGCCGCCGCCGAAGTACGAGGTGTACTTCTGCGAGATCGGATCCTTGATGAATTGCGACCGGTCGCCGTCGACGTCGAGGAGACAGCGCTCGGCGGGCTTCTCGGCGGCCTTGGCGGGGGCCGCGTTGGCGACGAAGACCGACTCCGGAGGAGTTCCGGCCACGCGCGACTGCACCGAGTCGATGATGATCGGGGGGATCGAGTCGGGGGGAATCGGGGTGGCGGGGGCTGCCGGGCGGGCCGCGGCCGGCGAGCGCTTTCCGATGTGGAAGCAACCGCCGGCCGCAATCAGCAGCGCGCCTAACGCCAACCGTCGCCCGATCACGACTTGGGGATGGTGAGCTGGTTGCCGCGCGACTTGGTCGAGCTGAGGACGCGCACGTTGTTGAGATCCGGGTCGCCGATGAAGCCGACGCCCTGCGTGACGCGCCCATTGGCTTCGCGGATCACGAACGCCGAATCGCTGGCGATCTCGTTGCGCCCCGGGTCGTAGCGCAAGTGCTCGGTCTCGAGCTTTCGACCGTCCGTACTGACCACCACGACGTTGCCGCGCGCCTCCATGTTGCCGAGACGCACGTTGTACGTCCCGGTGCGCGACGTGAGCACGGCGTCCTTCTCCCCGCTGTTCTTGAAGAAGGTGGTATTCACGACGCGAAGCTCGGTGCGGGTGTTCTCGTCGTACATGTAGGCCGTGTCGGAGACCAGCTCGGCGCGACGGAGCCCGCCGTCGGTGAGGAAGAACTTGACGCCGAAGAGGACCTGATCGGCCGAGTCGGGGACAACGCGCCCCTTGGCGACCGGTGGCGTATTGGTCTCCTGGCACGCGGCCACGAGGGCGAGACTAGTGAGAAAAAGAAAGGGCGCGCGGCGCATCACGCGAGCCCCGCGCGCATCAGGTCATGCAGATGAACCACGCCCACGACAATTCCCTGGTCATTGGTAACGGGCATCGCCATGATGCCGAATTGCTCCATCCGGTACACCACGGCGCTCCCAAGTTCCTCCACCTCGGCGGTGCGCGGCGTGCGCGTCATGACCCGTTCGAGCGGGACGGAAAAGGGGTCGCCTTCGCGCTCCATCAGGCGCGTGAAGTCGCCCGCCGTGAAGACGCCTTCGAGACGACCTTCGTCATCGGCGGCAACGACGATCCCGCGCCGCTCGGCCAGGCGAATGGCCACCTCGCGCATGCGGGCCGACCGCGGGAGCAAGGGGAGGCGTTCGACCTCCATCACGTCGCGCACGCGCATGAGGAGGCGCTTCCCCAACGAGCCACCGGGATGGAAGCGCGCGAAGTCCTCGCGCCGAAAGCCCTTGCGCTCGAGGATCACGACGGCGAGCGCGTCGCCTAACGCGAGCGCGGCGGTCGTGCTGGTCGTGGGCGCGAGGTCGTGGGGGCAGGCTTCCTCGCGCACCCACGAGTCGAGCGTGGCATCGCACTCGCGCGCGAGCGACGAGCCGGCATTTCCGGTGAGGGCAATCGTGGCGACGCCGAAGCGCTTGAGGTGGGCGAGAAGGGTAAGGAGTTCCTCGCTCTCCCCGCTCTTGGAGAGGAGGATGGCCACATCGTGCGGACCGACCATGCCGAGGTCACCGTGCAATCCTTCGGTAGGGTGGAGGAAGGTCGCCGGCGTCCCGGTGGACGTGAGCGTCGCGGCGATCTTGCGGGCGATCAGTCCCGACTTCCCCACTCCCGAGACGATCACCCGACCACTCGAGTCGGCGATGAGATCGACGGCGCGTGCAAATCCGTCGCCCAACCGACGGGCAACTTCGGCGAGCGCCTCGACTTCCATCTCCACCACGCGCCGTCCGAGCGCGATGGCGTCGGACGCGTTCATGCCGGGTGCTCGGTATCGCGCGAGCTCACGTACCACTCGACCAGCGCGTCCCACTCGCCGCGCGCCTTGAGGAGGAGTTCGGCGAACTCGCGCACTGCTCCCTGCCCGCCGTTGCGCGTAAGGCGCACCTTCGAGACCTCGAACACCTCCTCGGTGCAATTCCCCACGGCGACCGGGAGTCCGACAACGCGCATCACGCCGAGGTCGGGGAGATCGTCGCCGACAAAGGCGCACTCGTCGAGTGCGATGTCGCGCGCCGCGAGCATCTTGCGAAGGGCCGGAAGCTTGCGGGCGTGCATGTCCTGCACGAGGTCATCGACCCCGAGTTCGGCCGCGCGAAGCGCCACGCTCTCGGATACGCGTCCGGTGATGATGGCCACGAGGATGCCGGCCTTCTGCAGCATCTTTATCCCGAGCCCATCCTGAATGTCGTAGCGCTTGAACTCATGGCGCGCCCCATCGACGTCGCCGAGATAGATCCCGCCGTCGGTCAGCACGCCATCGACGTCGAGTCCGACGAAGCGCACGCGCTTTGCGTCCTCCTCCGAGATCCACGGAAGCGTGCCGCCGACCGTACGCCCGCCCTCGGGGGCTCCGAACCCGATCATCGCCGCGCCTCCCAGATGGCGACCGCGCGTCGCACGAGCGCTTCGAGCTCGCCTAACGGGATCATGTTCGGACCATCGCTCGGCGAATGGTCCGGGTCGGGGTGTGTCTCGAGAAAGAGACCGTCCGCTCCCGCGGCGATGGCCGCGAACGTGAGCGGCGGGATGAACTCGCGCAATCCGCCGCTTGCCCCGCCCTCGCCTCGCCCCGGTTGCTGCACGCTGTGCGTCCCGTCGAAAATTGCAGGAACGCCCGTCGCCGCGCGCATGCGCGCGAAGGAGCGCATGTCCACGACCAAATCGCCGTAGCCAAAGAAGGAGCCGCGCTCGGTGGTGGCGGTGCGAGCGCGCGAGGCCTCCGGTGAAGCTCCCTGCTGATCGGCCGGGCGACTCCCGTCGACCTTGCGCACCGCCCCGGACATTCCTTCGGGGTGCATCCACTGCCCCTTCTTGACGTTCACCGGTCGCCCCGTGGCACCAGCGGCGACTAGGAGGTCGGTCTGGCGGCAGAGGAAGGCGGGGATCTGGAGGACGTCGACGACCGCGCCGACTTCGGCGCACTGATCCGGCAGGTGCACGTCGGTGAGGACGGGAAGTCCGCTTGCTTCACGCACGCGGGCGAGCTTGGCGAGTCCCTCCTCGACGCCGGGGCCACGGGCAGCACCCGGGTTGGAGCGATTCGCCTTGTCGAATGACGCCTTGAAGATGATCCCCCCGGGGACGAGCGGGGCGAGGCGGGCGAGCGTGTCGGCAACGCGCAGGTTGAGTGCGTCGTCCTCGAGCACGCACGGGCCGGCGATCAGGAAGAGGCGGTCCGACGGGAAGCCGGCGTACATGCTCAATCTGCCGCCTCGACGAGCGATTCCTGCGCCGGAGTGCGCATCGTCTCACGCCGGCGCGTGACCGAGGCGGCCACAAACGCAGCAAAGAGGGGGTGCGGGCGCGTGGGGCGCGACTGGAGTTCGGGATGGAACTGGCACCCCACGAACCACGGGTGCTGCGCGAGCTCGATGATCTCCACCAGCGAACCATCGGGGGAAAGTCCGCTCAGCCGCATCCCGTTCTCGACGAAGCGGTCGCGATAGGCGTTGGAGACCTCGTAGCGATGGCGGTGACGCTCGCTCACCTCGGGGACGCCGTACACATCGGCGGCCTTGGTCCCGCGCGTGAGACGGCACGGATACGCCCCTAAGCGCATCGTGCCGCCCATGTCGGTCACGTGCTTCTGCTCTTCCATCATCGCGATCACCGGGTGTTCGCATTCCGGCGCGAACTCGCTCGAGTGCGAGTCGCCCAGCTGGAGCACGTTGCGGGCGAACTCGATGATCGCCACCTGCATGCCGAGGCAGATGCCGAAGAACGGGATGTTGTCCACGCGAGCGGCGTGGATCGCTTCGACCATGCCGTCGACGCCGCGCACGCCGAATCCGCCGGGCACGAGGAGGCCGTGGTAACCGGCGAGCAACTCGCGCGCCTTCTCCACGCTCGTGAACAGGTCGCTCGAGATCCAGGCGATGTCGACGCCAACGTCGTTGGCGATCCCGCCGTGGATGAGCGCTTCCTGCACGCTCTTGTAGCTGTCGACGAACTGCGTGTACTTGCCGACGACGGCGATGCGCACGTGATCGCGAGGCTGCACCACGCGCTGCACCATCGCGCGCCACGACGAGAGATCCGGCTCGCGCCCGACGAGGTTGAGGCGCTGCATCACGCGCTCATCGAGCCCCTGTGCCTCGAACTCGAGCGGGATCTGGTAGATCGACGGGACGTCCGGGCTCTCGATCACGTTCCCGAACTCCACGTTGCAGAACAGTGCGATCTTTCGCTTCACGTCCTCGGAGAGCGGACGCTCGGTGCGGCAGATCAGGACGTCGGGCTGGATACCGATCTCCATCAGCTCGCGCACCGAATGCTGCGTCGGCTTGGTCTTCACCTCGCCGGCTGCCGCGATGTAGGGGACGAGCGTGAGGTGGATGAACATGGCGTTCTGCTTCCCCACCTCCTGCCGGAACTGGCGGATGGCCTCGAGAAAGGGCTGCGACTCGATGTCACCGACCGTCCCGCCGATCTCGACGATCACCACGTCGTTCCCCGGCGCGAGGCGCTTGATGTGCGACTTGATCTCGTCGGAGATGTGCGGGATCACCTGCACCGTGGAACCCAGATACTCGCCGCGCCGCTCCTTGGTGATCACGTTCAGGTAGATGCGCCCGGTCGTGACGTTGTTGAGCTGCGAGAGCGAGCGATCGATGAAGCGCTCGTAGTGCCCGAGGTCGAGGTCCGTCTCGGCGCCGTCGTCGGTCACGAACACCTCGCCGTGCTGGAACGGCGACATCGTCCCGGGATCGACGTTGAGGTACGGATCGAACTTCATGATCGAGACGCGCAATCCGCGCTCGACGAGGAGCCGCCCTAACGAGGCAGCGGCGATTCCCTTGCCCAGCGACGAGACCACGCCGCCGGTCACGAAGATGTAGCGCGTGGTCTGGTTCGGATTCACGGGAGTTGGCATCAGCTCCGTCCGGCGTAAAGGTCATCCCACCGCGCATTGGCGCGGGCAAGGTCATCCTCGGTATCCACACCGCCCGGGGGCGGTTCGTCCAGCACAGCCACGCCGATCGACATTCCTGCCGCGAGGGGGCGCAGCTGCTCGAGTCGTTCCACGCGCTCCAGCGGGTGCTCCGGCAGGGCGACCCACGCCTGCAGAGCCTCGCGCGTGTAGGCGTAGATCCCCACATGCTGCCGCACGAGCGACGAGCGAAGCGCGCCGTCGGCGGGATCGCGCAGCCACGGGATCGGCGCGCGCGAAAAGTACAAGGCGCGCCCATCATCTGCCGACACGACCTTCACCACGTTCGGGCTGGCCAGAATCTCCTCAAGCGCGCTGACGGCGGCGGTCCCGAGGGCGAAGCCGCGTCGCGTCACCATCTCCAGCGCTCCCTCCACCAACGACTGGGAGATAAAGGGCTCGTCTCCCTGCACGTTGAGCAGGATGCCGTGCTTGCTGAACTCGTCGCGCGCGGCAACTTCGGCGATCCGATCGGTGCCCGATGGATGCGACGATCGCGTCATGACCGCGCGCCCTCCTGCCTCGGCGATCGCGGTGACTACCGCCTCACTGTCGGTCGCGACCACCACCTCGTGCGCGGCGTTCATTGCGGTGACGCGCTCCCACACGCGGACGATGAGCGGGCGTCCGCCAAGGAGGCGGAGCGGCTTCTGCGGGAGTCGGGTCGCCCCCAGACGAGCTGGGATGACGGCAAGAATCGAGGGGGCGACGGCGGCCGAGTTCGAAAAAGGCACGCCTCCCAAGTTAATCCCGCCGACGTGCCAATTCCAACTGCGATCTTGCAGCGATCGGCAGGGTGCAGGAGCTAACGCTCGGGGAGCGCTCCGAGAAGGAACCGGAGCGCGTTTCCACCCATGACCTGGGCGATCTCGGCGTCAGCGAGCCCTTCTCGCTGGAGTGCATCGGCGACCGCCGCCATTCCCGACGCGTCGATCGGCGTGGTCGTACTCCCGTCGAAATCGGAGCCGAGGGCCACATGCTCCACCCCGGCCACCCCGACGGCGTACCTCACGGCTTTCGCAAAGGCGCCGAGCGTGGGTTCGCAGACCGCGCCGTCCCAGTAGCCAATGCCGACCAGCCCCCCGGTCGCGGCGATCCGGCGCAGTTGATCGTCGGTGAGATTGCGCGGGCCGGGACACGTTCCACGCACGCCGCTGTGCGAGACGATCACCGGGCGTCGCGTGAGCGAGAGGACGTCGTCGACGAGTCGGGGAGAGGCGTGGGCGAGGTCGACGACCATGCCTAACGAATCGAGGTGGGCGATCACCCGCCGGCCGAGCGGAGTCAGGCCCCCCTTCTCCACTCCATGGGCCGAGCCCCCCACTTCGTTGTCGAAGAAGTGCGTGAGGCCAAATATCCGAAAGCCGGCGGCCACAAGCGAGTCGACGTTCTCGAGCTTTCCCTCGATGGGGTGAAGTCCCTCAGTCGCCAGCACGCCGCCGATCACCGCCTTTCCCTCGCGCCGCTCCTCGAGGAGCTGGGCGAGATCGGCACGACTGCGGATCACACGCAGCGTGCTCCCTCCGGTACGAGGCGACCGGGCTGCGGCGTCGGCGAGCCGCCGTGCCTGCTCGCGCGCGCGTTCCAGCAGCGACGACCAGGCGCGAATCGGATAGTGCTCGGCGATTGCCAGCAACCTGATGTTGTCCGTCTGAGCGGTATTCCGCTCGTAGTTGATCCCGCGCGGCGTCTTCGTCACGACCGAGAATACCTGTAGCGCGACGTGTCCCTCGTGGAGGCGCGGGACATCCACATGCCCGTGGTCGTGGCGCTCCAGCAGGTCCCTCGGCCAGAGCAGGGCGTCGGCGTGCAGGTCGACCACGTCGATCGAGTCCAGCAGGGTGACCGCGGCGGGCGGCGCGGCGTACGGCCCGATCGTCGTCACGTGGTTCATGCGTCGATCCGCGATGTCCGCGCCCACCCACAGGGTCAGCACCACGGCGATCAGCGCGACGACCGCAAGCGTCAGCAGCAGGCGTCGCACGAGCGTTCGCATGGGCTAGCGCGATGGAGCGCCAGAAGCAGCCGACACACCCTCGCGATGGTACTCGTCGGCGAGCGCGAGGAAATTCTGCAGGATGACCTTTCCCCCCTCGGTCATGATCGACTCGGGGTGGAACTGCACGCCCCACACCGGATGCTGACGATGCCGTACCGCGTGAATTTCCTCGGGGAGGTCGGCCGCCTCGGCGATGACCTCGAGCGCACCGGGGAGCGAGCTGCGCTCGACGATGAGCGAGTGATAGCGCATGACCTCGAGCGGCGAAGGAAGCGTGGCGAAGAGTCCGTCGCCGGCGTGCGTCACCGTCGACGTCTTGCCGTGCATGACGCGCGAGGCGCGTACCACACGCCCACCGTACGCCTCACCGATCGCCTGGTGACCGAGACAAACACCCAATAGCGGTGTGGTTGCCCCCATCGTGCGGATCAGTGCGACGCTGATCCCTGCCTCGGCCGGCGTGCAGGGCCCGGGCGAAACGACGATCGCCCGCGGCGCCATCGATTGCACCTGCTCCACCGAGAGCGCGTCGTTCCGGTACACGACGGGATCCTCGCCCAGTTCGCCGAGATACTGGACCAGGTTGTAGGTGAAGCTGTCGTAGTTGTCGAGGACGAGGAGCACGGGATCGCGGGAGCGCGTGTCGGCAACGGTGCGCGGGACGACTAGCCCCGCGGATGGAATTCCTTGTGCACCGTGCGAAGGTAATCGCGATTCACGTGCGTGTAGATCTGCGTGGTGGAGATGTCGGCGTGCCCGAGCATCTCCTGGACCGCGCGAAGGTCGGCCCCTCCCTCGAGGAGATGCGTGGCGAACGAGTGGCGGAGCGTGTGCGGCGACACGTGCTTGGTGATCCCCGCACCCTCGACGTGCTTGCGCACGATCTTCCACGCCCCCATGCGCGAGAGGGCGGTTCCCCGGGCGTTGAGAAAGAGGATTCCCTTCCCCTCCCCCTGCTCGAGACGCGGGCGCAGTTCCCGCAGGTAGATCGCGATCGCCGAGATGGCGTGGCGCCCGAGTGGAACGAGTCGCTCCTTGCTCCCCTTGCCGAAGACGCGCACGAGCCCCTCGTCGAGCATCACGTCCTTCACCTGGATCGTCGTCCACTCGCCCACGCGGAGCCCCGCGCCGTATGCGAGTTCGAGCATGGCACGGTCGCGAAAGCGCATCGCGTCGTCCATCCCGGGGGCGGCGAGGAGCTTCGTCACTTCGTCGACCGTCAGGACGTCGGGGAGCGACTGCCAACGCTTGGGCATCTCCAGGCGGTCGCTCGGGTCGCGCGGCACGAGCCCTTCGCCCACGAGGAAGCGGAAGTAGGTTCGCACCGCCGAGACGTTACGCCGGATCGAACTTCCGGCGAGCCCAAGGTCCTTGAGGTGATACACGAAGTCGCGGAGCAGTCGTGGCTCCAGAGCGCCAGGCGTGCGCGCGCCCTTCGTGGCCGCGAAGACGGCGAGGCGCGCCACGTCGCGCCCGTAGGCCTCACGGGTGCGTTCCGCTGCACCCTGCTCGAGCGAGAGAAAGTCGTCGAAACGCTCGAGGAGAAAGGCGCGCGCCAGGTCGTCGGGGAGGAGGTCGCTCGTCACGGCGCGCGACTCAACTCGCCGAGCGCCGTCGCCTGAGCCACCATCCGACGAGTACGATCACGACGATGGCCACCGCCGCCGCCGCCGTCCACTTCCCCGCGCGGGCGATCTCGCCGACCAGCATTTCCCAGTTGGCCCCCGCCGAGAACGCCAACCAGGTGATGAAGCCGTACCACGCGGCCGAGGCGAGCGAGATCGCGATCAGGACGCGCGGCAGCGAGAGGTGCAGCGCTCCCGCCATGGGCGGGACGAGCGCGCGAAAGGCCGGGAGGAACCGGCTCACGAAGAGGCCGGCGGTGCCGTAGCGGGCGTAGGCGTCGGTGAGGCGCTTCTCGTTGCTCCCACCGGGGGAGAGGTGAAAGCGCTTGGCGATCCACTGGCGCCCAAGCCGCCGCCCCACGACGAACATGAGCATGGCGCCGGCAACGTTGCCGAGCCAGATGGCAAGGAACGACGGAATCGGCGAATTGTGGTTGCGCGCGGCGATGAATCCGCCAAACGCCACGAGGACGTCGGCCGGGATCGGGGGAAAGACGTTTTCGAGCGCCGCGAGCAGCGCCATTACGGGAAGCAGCGCGGCCGGCGGGAGGGTGGCGAGCCAGTCGAGGAGCGCCTGCAGCGACACGGGCGTGTGCGCGTTAGGCGGGCACGAGCGTCGCGACTGCCATGCAGGCGAGCCCTTCGCCGCGCCCCACCCACCCCATTCCCTCGTTGGTCTTCCCCTTCACGCTGACTGCCGCCGCGTCGACCAGCAGCGCCTCGGCGAGCCGCGCACGGATGGCGGGGCGATGCGCGGCGATTTTCGGGCGCTCGGCGATCACCGTCACGTCGACGTTGGCAACACGCCAGCCGAGGGCGTGCACGCGATCGCGTGCCGCGACGAGCATCTGGATCGAGTCGCGATTCCTGTTGGCCGGGTCGGTATCGTCGAACATCTCCCCGATGTCGCCAGCTGCAACCGCGCCGAGGATCGCATCGGTGATTGCGTGACAGATCGCGTCGCCGTCGGAGTGGCCGACCAGCACCACGTCCGACGGGATGTCGACGCCCCCCAGGCGCATCGGCCCGCCAGGTGCAAATCGGTGCGAGTCGTAGCCGATGCCGGACCGTGCGGTCACGTCAGGCGAGGCGCTCAGGCGGCGACCGGCGTTTCGATCGGGATGATCGAGTAGTCCTGACGGCGGCGCGCCGGCGTGAAGCCCGCGTCTCGGATCAGGCGCTCGAGTTCATCGGTCGTCGTGCGGAACGTCGTGTTCGCCGCCGAGACCACGTTCTCCTCGATCATGAGCGAGCCGAAGTCATTGCACCCGAAGGTGAGCGCCAGCTGCCCGACCTTCATTCCCATCGTCACCCAGCTCGACTGGAGGTTGGGAACGTTGTCGAGGACGATGCGCGAGATCGCCACGGTGCGGAGATACTCCACCGCATCGGTCTTCTGCATGTGCGACATCGTCGGCGTGTTCTCGGGCTGCAGGGGCCACGTGATGAATGCCGTGAATCCGCCGGTGCGGCGTTGCACCTCACGGACGCGCTCCAGATGCTCGAGCCGCTCGGCGAGCGATTCGCCGATCCCGTACATCATCGTCACCGACGTCTTCATCCCCTCGCCGTGCGCCAACTCCATGATCTCGAGCCAGCGGTCGGCTCCGGCCTTCTTCGGGGCGACGATGTCGCGCACGCGTTGCACGAGGATCTCGCCACCGCCACCAGGGATCGAGTCGAGTCCCGCCTTTTGCAGCTCACGGATCACGTCGACCGCTTCCATCCGGAACGTCTTGGCGAAGAAGTCGACCTCGCTCGGCGAGAAGCCGTGGATGTGGATCGGGTGGTTGCGCTTGATATAGCGCAGCAGGTCGAGGTACCACTCGAAGGGGATGTACGGGTTGTGCCCCCCCTGGATCAGGATCTGCACCCCGCCCAGCGCCTTGGTCTCGTCGATCTTGGCGCCGATCTGCTCGAAAGAGAGGGTGTATCCCTCGCCGTGCTTGGGACGCCGGTAGAACGCGCAAAAGCCGCAGTCGGCGACGCAGACGTTCGTGTAGTTGATGTTCCGGTCGACGATGTACGTGACCGTGTTGTGCGGATGCTTTTCGCGCCGGACCCGGTCGGCCTCGCGGCCGAGCTCGAGGAGCGGAGCGTTCGTGTAGAAGTCGAGGAGATCGCGCGTCATGCCCCCAAGCTATCGCCGGGAGGGTGTCATTGACCAGCGACCCAGTTCCCCAGCGCATCGGCGAGGCTCTCGTAGCTCACCGGCTTCTGCAGCACTTCGACGACCCCTCCGCGCTCGAGCTCTTCGTGGGTGAAGTCACCGACGAAGCCGGAGAGCATCACGATGGGAATGCCCGGTCGGAGCTCCTGCAGCGCACGGGCGAACTCCAGCCCGCTCATCCCGGGCATGAGGTAGTCGGTGACGACTACATCGAACTTGTCGCTCGCCGCGCGGAAGGCCGCGAGCGCACTCGCCGGATCGTTGAACGCATGCACGGTGTAGCCGAGCGACTCGATCTGACGGCGCCCGATCGAGACAAGCGATGGTTCATCGTCGAGATAGAGGACCCGCTCCCCCTTTCCGCGTCGCACGGGCTCGCGCCCATCCGGGCGCGCCGCCGCCGCCCGATCGAGAAGTGGAATGAGGCAGTGGACGGTCGTCCCCACGCCCGGTTGCGACTCCAACTCCACCGAGCCACGATGGTCGCGCATGATGCCGTGCACCAGCGCGAGTCCAAGGCCGCTCCCGACCCCCGGCGCCTTGGTGCTGAAGAACGGTTCGAACGCCTTGAGCCGCGTCGCCTCGTCCATTCCCACGCCCGAGTCGCGCACGGAGATCCTCAAGTGAGGCCCCTCGCGCAGCTCGGGGCGAGCCCTCGCCACGCTGTCGCGCACGTAGAAATCCTCGAGGAGGAATTGCAGCGAACCTCCCGTGGGCATCGCGTGCGCGGCATTCGTCGCGAGATTCATCAGCACCTGCTGCAGCGATGTAGCGTCGCCGCGGACCGCGCGGTGCTCGGTGAAGATGGACGTCGAAATCTCGATGTTCGGCGGGAGCGAGGCGCGGAGCAGCCTCGAGGCCTGCGACACTGTCTCGGCGAGGTCGACGACCCGCATCTCGGTTGACTGTCGACGGCTGAAGCGCAGAATGCGGTCGACGAGGTCGCGCCCCCGACGCGCCGAGTCGAGGAGTTCGCGCAGGTCGGCGTGCACGGACGGGCGGTCGGCAACATCCTGCGCGATCAGTTCAGCGAGCCCCGTGATGACGGCCAGGATGTTGTTGAAGTCGTGCGCGACCCCGCCCGCGAGCGTCCCCAGCGCCTCCATCTTCTGCGACTGGCGGAGCTGCTCCTCGAGGTGGCGCCGCTCGGACTCGGCCTCGATGCGGGCGGAAATGTCGACGACCGACCCGATCACGAAGAGCCCGTCGTCGGTCTCGACCGGCGTGAGACCGATCTCGACGGGAAACTCGGTGCCGTCGGCGCGCAGGGCGCTGAGCTGGCGACCGACACCCATCTTTCGCGCCGACGGATGCAGCGCGAAGTAATTGCGGAACTGCGGATGTCCTCCGCGAAATCTTTCCGGAAGGAGGAATTCGACTTCGCGCGAGTACATCGCGTCGCGCGAATAGCCGAACAGTCGCTCGATTTCGGCGTTGACGAGCACGATGCGTCCGTTGGCATCGACCATCAGGAGCCCGATGGGCGATGACTCGACGACGGCGCGCAGGCGTTGTGTGGACGCGGGAGGAGGTTCGTCCATCACGGCTCCGGCTATCGCGCGAGCCGTCGCCACGCCGAATCCGGCGAAGAGGGCGCCGGCACGGGGACGACGGTGATGCCCGAACATCGACGCGCACCCGGCGATGCAGGATGGATCGGTTGCCCTACCTGCCGCGTGCCGACACGTCGAACGTTCGACGGAGAGCGGTGTGCCCCGCTAGCGCGGCTTCGACATCGCCATCAATCCCGCGCCCGACCACCCCACTCCCCACTGCGTATCATGTATTGGAGACGCAAACAGCGATGTCAAGCGTTATGCAGCCGGGAGAAACGCGAGACTTCCGTTAGGAACGCGCCCGGCGGCGACGAGCCGTCGGAAGAATTCGGTCAGTCCCGCGAGGTGTTCGTAGCCAAGACCGTAGTCGAGTCCGGCGAAGTACTCCATGCAGGGAGCGTACGCGACGCCCGTTGCACGAGAAGCCTGCGTCGCCAACTCATCGAGGTGCTGCAGCCCCCAGTCGCGCGACGCCATCAGCGAGGCGTGCACCTGGAGCGACTCCGCGGCAGGAGTGGAGCGCTGGGCGACCCAGACCGCGAAGACGAACGGAAGCCCAGTCCACCCCTTCCACTCGCTCCCGAGGTCGTAGACGTAAGGGTACGGCGTGCGCCCGCTCCCGCCATCCGTGCTCCCCCCCTGATCGAGCATGAGCGCCGCGTCGCCGATGACGAGGCGCGCGTCGTGCTCCTCCTCGTCGAAGCGCGCAAGGTCGGCCAATTCGCTGTTGCCGGGGACGAACTCGGGGCGCGCGCGCCAGACGTGCTCGAAGAGGAGCTCCACGAGGGCCACGCTCGTCATCGAGGAGCGTGAGACGATCACGCGCCGTCCACCGAGCTCGCTCGCGGGACGCTTGGCAAAGAGGAGCACCGAGCGCACCGGACCGTCGCACGAGATGGCGAGATCGGGGAGGAGGAGGTAGCGGCGCGAGTCGCGCGCATACTCCATCGCCGAGACCACGCTCACGTCGAGCGTGCCCGCGGCCATCTGGGCATTGAGCGCGCTGGGGACGCCGTCGACGAGCGTGCCGTTCAGCGTGACCAGTCCGCGGTCGATCGCCCCATACACCGGGTAGCAGTTGATGTAGGGAATGCGACCGACGCGCACGTCAGGCGGCCTCCGCTTCCTCTCCATCGGCGTCGAAGCGCCGGAGGATGCGATAGAAGGAGTCGCGCTCGGCCGGGATGCGGCGGGCGCCGCGGATCAGGCGCAGGAGCGCGTCGAGCGACATGCCCTGCGGCGTCTGCGCCCCGACCGCGTGGTAGATCTTCTCCTGCACCACCGTCCCCTCGAGATCGTTCACGCCGAAGGCGAGCGCCGTCTGGGAGAGGAAGGTCGTCACCATGATCCAGTGCGACTTGATGTGCTGGAAGTTGTCCAGGTACAACCGGCCGACGGCGAGGTTGCGCAGGTCGTCGAAGCCGGTGGAGCCATGCCCCGCGCGCCCGAGCTGCTTCCCGAGTTCGTTGTCGTCGGGGTGATAGGCAAGCGGGATGTAGGCCAGGAAGCCTCCTGTCTCGTCTTGCAGCTGCCGGAGCATCGAGAGGTGCTCCACGCGGTCGGCCATCGTCTCCACGTGCCCGTACAGCATGGTGCAGTTGGAGCGGATGCCGAGTGCGTGGGCCGCGCGGTGTACGCCGATGTAGTCGGCGCCGCCGAGCTTCTTGTCGGCGATCTGCTCGCGCACCGCGGCGCTGAACGTCTCGGCGCCGCCGCCGGGGAGCGTGTCGAGGCCGGCCGCCTTGAGCGTCGACAGCACGTCGGTCCACGACATCTTCTCGATGCGCGCGATGTGCGCGATCTCGACGGCGGTAAGCGCCTTGATGTGCACGTGCGGGAGTTCGCGCTTGAGCATGCGGAACATCTCGACGTAGTAGTCCAGCCCAGCCTGCATGTCGAGACCACCGACGATGTGGAACTCGCGCGTGATTCCGTTGCGCGCGCGCTCCGCCTCGGCCATCACCTGCTCCATCGTGTAGCGGTACGCTCCCGCTTCCTTCGGCAGTCGTGCGTACCCGCAGAAGGTGCACGTCTTGCGCAGGACGCAGACGTTGGTCGGGTTGATGTGCTGGTTCGCCGCGAAGGTGACGACCAGGCCGTTCTTTGCCTGGTTCACCGCATCGGCCATCGCCCCGACGCCGAGGATGTCGGGGGACTCGAACAGGACGAGCGCGTCGGCGTCCGTCAGGCGCTCCCCGCGCCGCACCTTCTCGGCGATCGGCCGCAACGCGGGGTCGCGCACGACGTCATCGGGGAGTGCTACGGCGATCGGCACGCCTCAGGCCTCGAAGCGCCGGACCGCGAGCGTCACGTTATGCCCGCCGAAGCCCGAGGAGTTGCTGATCGCCACATCGACCGTGCGGGTGACCGCGACGTTCTTGGTGATGTTGAGGTCGCACTCGGGGTCTTCCTCGAACTGGTTGATCGTCGGCGGGATGACCCCGTTGACGATCGCCAGTGTGCTCACGATGAACTCGAGCCCCCCGGCGGCGCCGAGCATGTGCCCGGTCATGCTCTTCGTCGAGCTGATGTTGAGCTTCTCCGCGTGATCGCCAAAGACCTTGCGGATCGCCCGGATCTCGTTGGGATCGTTGAGCGGCGTGGAGGTGCCGTGTGCATTCACGTACTGCACGTCGCTCGGCGCGAGATTCCCCTCGCGGAGCGCACGCTTCATCGCCCGCTGCAACCCCTCGTGATCCTCCGGCTGTCCCGTCATGTGATATGCGTCGCCCGTGGCACCGTAGCCGACGATCTCGCCGTAGATGCGAGCGCCGCGACGCGTCGCGTGCTCCAACTCTTCGAGGATGACGACGCCCGATCCTTCGCCCATCACGAAGCCATCGCGTCCCTTGTCGAACGGGCGCGAGGCCGTGAGCGGATCGTCGTTGCGTTCGGAGAGTGCCGTCATGTTGCCGAACCCGCCGATCGACATCGGGGTCACGGCCGCCTCGGCGCCGCCGCAGATCATCACGTCGGCGTCGCCATGCACGATGGCGCGGAACGCATCACCGATGGCGTGCGCGCTGCTGGAGCACGCCGACACGGTCGCGTAGTTAGGCCCCTTGGCGTGGAAGCGCATCGACACGATGCCGGCTGCCATGTCGCCGATGAACATCGGGATGAAGAAGGGGGAGATCTTGCTTGGCCCCCGCTCGACGAAGACGTGGTGCTGTTCCTCGAAGCTCCTGATCCCGCCGATGCCGCTCCCGATGATGACGCCGGTTTCCTCGGGGACGAAGTCCCCCTCGGAGAGCCCGGCATCGGCCATCGCCTGCACCGACGCCGCGACTGCATACTGTGTGTAGACGTCGGCGCGCTTCGCCTCCTTGCGATCCATGTACTGCAGCGGATCGAAGCCTTTCACTTCACAGGCGAAGCGCACGCGGAAATGCTCGGGGTCGAACTTGGTGATGGTGCCCGCCCCCGATGTGCCCGCGAGCAGCGCACGCCACATCGTCGCCACGTCGTTTCCAACGGGCGTGACGGCCCCAAGGCCAGTGACGACGACTCGACGCCGCATTACGCGCTGACCTTCTCCTTCAGGTAGCCGAGCGCATCGCCAACGGTGCGCAGCTTCTCGGCATCCTCGTCGGGAATGTCGATGCTGAACTCCTTCTCGAACTCCATCACGAGTTCGACGATGTCGAGGCTGTCCGCGCCAAGGTCCTCGATGAAGCTGGCTTCGCTCGTGAGCTTCTCGCGCTCGACGCCCAGCTCCTTCTCGATGATGTCTTTGACCTTCTCGCTCAGGTCGGCCATGACCGGGTCCTCTCCGAAAGTTTCGTGGGTTTGATGGGAAGGGAACAATCTAACCAGAGTGCCGTGCTCTTACATCACCAATCCGCCGTCGACCACGAGAACCTGTCCCGTGATGTAGGCCGCGTGGTCCGAGGCCAGAAAGGTGACGACGCCGGCCACATCCTCGGGAGTGCCGAGACGCTCGAGCGGGATCTGCCCGCTCATCGCCTGGCGCGCCTCGGGGGTCATGGCGGCCGTCATGTCGGTCTCGATGAAGCCGGGGGCGACGACGTTCGCCAGCACCCCGCGTGACGCGTATTCCTTCGCGACCGACTTGGTCAGGCCGATCAACCCCGCCTTGCTCGCGGCGTAGTTGGCCTGCCCCTTGTTGCCGATGATCCCGACGACGCTGGCGATGTTGATGATCCGCCCCCAGCGCCGCTTCATCAGCCCGCGCGACGCGGCGCGCGTGGTCGCGAAGGCACTCCGCAGGTTGGCGTCGATCACCGCATCCCAATCGTCGTCCTTGATGCGCAGGAGGAGGTTGTCGCGCGTGAGGCCGGCATTGTTGACAAGGATGTCGATACCGCCGAATGCCGCTTCCACCGCCGTGATCAGGGAGGCGATCTGCGCGAGGTCGCCCACGTCGCAGGCGAATCCCTGCGCGCCGCGTCCGATGTCTGCCGCGACGGCGCCGGCGCGCTCCAGGTCGCGCCCCACGATCGCGACGCGCGCACCGCAGGCGGCAAGCGAGTTCGCAATCGCGCGGCCGATGCCGCGCGTACTTCCCGTCACCAGGGCGTTTCGTCCCGTTAGGTCAATCTGCATCAGGCCAACCGTTCGAGAAGGTGGTCGACGTCGGCGGCGGTTCCGCACGGGGCCGTCGCGATGTGCGGGGCGATCTTGCGCACCAATCCCGCGAGCACCGTTCCGGGTCCCACTTCGACGAACAGTGCGTCGGGATAATCGGCGGCCAGTCGCTCGACGAGGCTGCTCCAGCGCACCGGCGCCGTCAGCTGCTCGAGGCAGAGGCGCTCGGCGGTCGCGGCATCCGTGACCGGTTCCGCGGTGACGTTCGCGTAGACCGGATGCGCTGGCGCCGCGAAGTTCGCCGCGGCGATCGCGCGCTCCAGTCCCTCCGCGGCAGGCTCCATCAGCGGCGAGTGAAACGCCCCGCTCACCGCCAGGCGCATCGCGCGCTTCCCACCGACGTCCTTGCACATCGCCATCGCGCGCTCGACGCCGGCGACTTCCCCCGAAATGACGACCTGGCCGGGCGAGTTGTAGTTCGCCGCGACGACGACGCCTCCCTCGGGATCGGCCGACGCGCGCGCGCAGACCGACTCGATCGGCTCGGTGAGATCGCCGA
>CAZWVG010000082.1:0-21461 GCA_964637355.1 uncultured Gemmatimonadaceae bacterium | reverse complement strand
CCTCCGGCGAGCCCGCGGTCACGGCGCGCGCGGCGACGCATCGCGCGGCGACGCATCGCGCGGCGACGCATCGCGCGGCGACGCATCGCACGGCGATGCAGGGCGAGATGACGCCTCGCCTAACGTGACCTCGGGGGCACGTGGTCGGTCGGCACGGTTCCATTGGCGCCTTGCTGTGCGACCGTCGAATCCGCGGGCGCGCCGCTCGCACGGGCGCCATGCGACACGAGCGTGGCCTCGGGAAAGCGCGTGCTGAACTGGGTCGCATCGAGTCCCGCCCCGCCACGCAGCGCCTGGTCGAAGAAGGTGACGGCGATCGTGTTCATGATCGCCCCCATGCGTTCTGCGGAGATGCCGCCGAGCATGCCGCTCCGCACCGCGAGGCGCGGGGCGATGCGCGCAAAGTCGGTGTAGTCCATGTGGTTGCTCCCTTCTACCGTGAGCATCCATGCCGGACCGGTCGCACGCTCGTACATGAGGCGATGCAACGGCGCGTTGTCCACGCTCGAGGCGAAGAAGAACGGACGGGTGAGCGGCTCGCGCCCGGCGATGCCATAGAGCAGCCCGTCAAGGTTCATCCCCGCAGCGCAGCGCGCATCGGTGGCGCAGAAGCCGGCGGCGGCAGCGCCGCCGAACGACATCCCGTAGAGTCCCACGCGTTCGGTATCCAGGCGCCCGGTGAGCAGCGTATCGGCACCGTCGTGCGGGGCGCTCATCACCGCGAGGCGGTCGAGGACAAAGCGCGTGTCGTCGGTCCAGCGCACGATCGAGGTCTCGAGCGCGCTGCTCGCGGCGTACAACTCGCGCACCAACGCGGCGACCTCGGTCGTATCGCGCGCGACCTTGAGTCGCGCCACCGACGCATTCATCCGCCGCACGGCGGCGGTGTCGCCAATGACGTCGAAGGGGAGGCGCGGGGCGAGGAGCGAATCGCCCGGCATGAGGATCGCCCCCGCCTCGTACGGGTGGTCGATACTGGCGACGACGAATCCTTGCGACGCGAGCTCCTCCATCTGCACGGTGTTCTGCGACTCGGTACCGATCGCGTAGGCGTGCGAGAAGAGGATCAGCGGGAAGCGCGTAGGTGCGGCCGGGAGCCACGCTCGCCGATACGAGTGTGTCGGGACGAGGGTGAGGTGCGAGAGGACGATCCCGGGGAGCTTGAGCCCGGTGGCGATTGCCCGCGCAACCGGTTCCTCCATGTACGAGTCGGCTTCCCCCTGCACGGAGTCGGCGGGATACCAGACGCGCACGACAACGCGCCGGTGATCCCCCGGCTCAGGGGTGAGCGCCTCCTCGCGACTGCTGTCGGTGAGCACGATCCATCGCGAACCGACCTTGAATTTCCCGGTCGGTTCGGGGAGGGAGAAGACAGGAACCGCCGCGGCGAGGAGGATCGTGGCGCCGACGACGAGGACTATTGCGGTGCCGCCGAGTCGTCGCGCCCACGGGCGGTCGACCGCCGCCTCCTCGCGCGAGCGCATCCCGATGACCGCGACGATCGAGAGGAGTCCGGCGACGCCGTAGGCGAGATAGAGCTGCCAGCGCCCGTGGTCGATGAAGACGTGGACGAGGGCGAGGGTGATCGGGAGTGCCGGATGGATGCGCAGCCAGCGGGGACGTCGCTCGGGGGCGAAGCAGAGGGAGATGCCGGCGAGAAGGAGAGCGACGAGAAAGACGACTTCGAGCGGCCGCACGGCGGTAGGGAGAGGGACGGAAGATGCCGGCGAGGGGATGGACGGCGCCGGCCGGCGGCGCGCGTGGGAGCGCGCCGGCGAGAAGGTGCGGCACGCCAACGCCGCACCGCAAGCGTGCGTTCTTCGGGGACGCCACCATTGCCGACGCGCCTCGCCGTCGCCCCTCGACGCGCCCGGTGACCGGGGGCACTTTGGATGGATCGCCCCGACGGCACGCCGCCGCCGCCCGCCTCACGCCTAACGCCGGAGTCGCTCCGCATGTTCTCCCGCCGGAAATTCCTTGCCACGTCGTCGTTGGCCATCGCCGGAACCGCCTGTGTGGGCGGAGGGAAGGAGGCCAGCGCGGCCCAGGAAGGAGAGGAGGGAGGTGGAGGGGGCGGTCGCGGTGGCGCCGTGCCGCCGGCGATCGCCGCGCTCACGTCGATGAAGTCCAAGGCGACGCCGATCTCGGTCGACGAGCGCAAGGCGCGGCTCGACAAGGCGCGCCGCCTCATGACCGAGAAGAAGATCGACGCGCTCCTCCTCTGCGGCGGGACGTCGATGTCGTACTTCACGGGGATGAACTGGGGGAACAGCGAGCGCCTCACCGCGGTCGTCGTCCCCGTGAAGGGGACGCCGTTCGTCGTCACCCCCAAGTTCGAGGAGGCGCGCACGATCGAGCAGGTCAAGCTCGGCCCGTTAGGCGACGGGACCAACGTGATGACGTGGGAGGAGGACGAAAGCCCGTCGAAGCTCGTCGCCGACGGGCTCCGCGCCCGCGGGATCAGCGCCGGGAAGCTCGGCGTCGAGGAGACGGTGAAGTTCGTCTTCAGCGACAACATCGCGCAGGCGGCACCGCAGATCCGCATAACGAGCGGGACCCCGATCACCGCCGGGTGCCGCATGGTCAAGGATGCGCACGAGCTGGAGCTCATGCGCCTCGCCTCGCTGGTGACGCTCAAGGCGTACGAGGCGGCGTACAAGTCGCTCAAGGAAGGGATGACGCAGGGCGACTTTGCCCGCCTCGTCTCGCAGGCGCACGACAAGCTGGGCTTCAGCGGTGGCGCCGGCGTGCAGGTGGGAGAATGGTCGGCGCTCCCGCATGGCTCCATCACCCCGCAGGTCGTGAAGGAAGGGTCGATCCTGCTGATCGACGGCGGGTGCAAGGTCGAAGGCTATTCCTCCGACCTTTCGCGCACCTTCGTGCTGGGCAAGGCGAGCGACAAGATGAAGGCGGTGTTCGAGATCGAGCACAAGGCGCAGGCCGCGGCGCTGGCAGCGGCAAAGCCCGGCGTCCCGTGCGGCGACATCGACGCGGCGGCGCGCAAGGTGATCGAGGACGGCGGCTACGGGCCGGCGTACAAGTTCTTCTCGCACCGCGTTGGGCACGGACTCGGCATGGACGGGCACGAGTGGCCATACCTCGTGAAGGGGAACCCGCTCCCGCTCGAAGTCGGGATGACGTTCAGCGACGAGCCGGGGATCTATATCCCGGGTGAGTTCGGGGTCCGGCTGGAGGATGACTGGGTCGTCACCGAGAACGGCGCCGAGATGTTCACGCCGCAGTCGCCGTCGTTGGAAGATCCGTTCGGCAACGTCCCGGCAGCCTGACGCACCGACAGACCCGGCGGCCGATTGGGCCGCCGGGTTGCGTTTGCCCCTGCTCCTTCTCCCTGACGCCTCTCCCTCGCCTCCCATTCGCATGCGGACCGTTCACCTTCGGGCGCGCCAGGCACTCACGCTCGCCGCCTTCACGTTAGGCACGACCGCCGGGTGCGCGAGCGCCCAGGGGCGCGCTGCCGCGTCGGACGGCGACCTCGTCGCGCGGGCCCGCGCCATCCACGACCGCGTGATCACGCTCGACACGCACGTGGACATCAACCCGGCGCAGTTCACGCTGCAGCACCCCAACTACGCCGACCGGCTCTCGACCCAGGTCAACCTCCCCAAGATGGAGCAAGGAGGGCTCGACGCCGTCTTCTTCTCGATCTACGTGGGGCAGGGGGAGCAGACCGCCGAGGGCTTCGCGCGGGCCAAGGCGCAGGACATGGAGAAGTTCGCGGCGGTGCATCGCCTGGCCGAGGAGATTGCGCCGGACCGCATCGCGATCGCCTACACCGCCGCAGACGTCACGCGCATCGCCGCGTCGGGAAAGAAGGTCGCCTTGATGGGGGTGGAGAACGGCTACGGTCTCGGGATGGACCTTGCCAACGTCAAGCTCTTCTACGACCAGGGGGCTCGCTATCTCTCGCTCGCGCATAACGGGCACTCGCAGCTCTCCGACTCCAACACGGGAGAGCGTGACAACACGTGGCAGTGGAACGGCCTCTCCCCGCTCGGGAAGCAGGTCGTGCAGGAGGCGAACCGGCTGGGGATCATGCTCGACATCTCACACCCGTCGAAGGTCTCCAACCTGCAGGTGATGGCGATGTCGCAGGCGCCGGTGATTGCCTCGCATTCGGGCGTGCGCGCGCTGTGCGACGTGAGCCGCAACCTCGACGACGAGCAGCTCAAGGCGCTGGCGAAGAACGGCGGCGTGGTGCAGATGGTCGCGTTCAACAGCTATGTGAAAAAGGCGCCTCCCGAATCACCGGAGCGGGTCAAGGCACTCGCGGCGCTGCGCCAGTCGTTCGGACTCGACGGCGGGCGTGGCGCGATGGCGCGACTCACGCCGGAGCAGCGCGCCGACTACCAGGCAAAGATGGAGGCGCTCAACGTCTCGTATCCCCCGCCGCCGCGCGCGAACGTCAAGGACTTCGTCGACCACATCGACTATGCGGTGAAGCTGATCGGGATCTCGCACGTGGGGATCAGCTCCGACTTCGACGGCGGTGGCGGAATCGACGGCTACAACGATGCCACCGAAGCCCCGAACGTCACCCTCGAACTCGTGCGGCGCGGCTACACCGAGGCACAGATCGCCCAGCTGTGGAGCGGCAACCTGCTGCGCGTGATGGGCGAGGTGGAGAAGGTCGCGGCTCGCCTGCAGCGCTCGGCGAGCGACGCGAACCCCGCGAATAGCGCGGGCGCGCGTTAGGCGGACTGGAGCGGGCCGCGCGCGGCGAGGATTCGCCCCACGTAGCCGGCAATCTGGAGCGCCGAGGTCTGTTCTCCAGTCGACAGGTGCTCCGAGGGGGCCGACTCCGCAGACGCGTCCGCGGCGGGCACCGCCGACGGGAAATGGAGGACGCGCACGCCCCGTGAGGAGCGCCGACCGGCGGCGGGGGTGTTGCGGCTGGACTCGTCTGACATGGGACCTCCGACTTGCGTGGGGACGGCCGTGCACGCCAGCCGTCCAATCAACAACGACCAGCGCTACCCAACGTCACGGACGTGCGTCGCATCTCTGTGCGTCACAGGCGTGAGCGCGTCTCGATGTGCGTGCAACGCGCGGTGCGACGCATGAGCGCACGCCAACCCGCGACGACTGCCTGTGACGATCCTAATGATCCGGGGAAGAACTCCCGCGGCGCGGAGTGCGGACGTCGTCATCGTTCAGCATGCGAAGCGCCGGCGTCTCGAGGTCGTCGAACTGCCCGCGTCGCGCCGCCCACACAAAGGCGATCACCGCCACCAGGACGATGACCAGCGCGAGCGGGAGAACGAGGTAGACGACGCTCATGTGCGCGTGTTGAACGTGGTGGCGTACCAGGACCCAAGCACGACCGTGAGCGAACTGATGGGCATCATCACGGCGGCGACCAGCGGGGAAATGACTCCGGTGATCGCCAGCGAGGCTCCAACGACATTATACAGGAGCGAGATCGCGATGTTTCGGCGAATCACGCGCATCGTGCGCGACGCGCCACCCACCAGCTCGACGAGCGGCGCAAGCCCTGGCGTTGCAAGGTACACGTCCGCCACGGTAAGCGACGCCTCGGCGCCACCATGGACGGCGATCCCCACGGTCGCCGCGACGATTGCCGCCGCGTCGTTCACGCCGTCGCCCACCATCACCACGCGGCGCGTGCGCGCCAGCTCCTCCACGACGCGGAGCTTGTCTTCGGGGGTGGCGAGCGCGTGGCAGGCGTCGAGTGGGAGCCCCAGCGATCCCCCGACCGCGCGCACGATGGTCTCCGCGTCGCCTGAGAGGAGCTGCACCTCCCAGCCCGCCTGGCGGAGGGCGCTGACGCTCTCGACCGCGTCGGCGCGGATCGGGTCACCGAGGAATGCGCGAGCGACGAGTTCGCCGTCGACGGCGATCCAGACGGGGGTGAGTGCCTCGTCGGCTGGCGCGTGCGCTGCAGGGGGGACGCGGACCGCCACGTGACTGCTTACAAAGTGCGGAGACCCGACGATGACGTCGCGCCCGGCGACGCGCCCCATGATTCCGCCCCCAGCGACGTGCGTCGACGACTCGACCATCGGCAGCGCACGTGTAGTGTCGCTCGCGTCGGCAGCGCCTGCCGTATCGGCACCGGCCAACCCGCGCCGGAATCCTTCGGCGAGCGGATGCAGCGACTCGCGCTCGAGCGCCAGCACCAGCGGTTTCGCCCACTCGGGCCCTTCCCAACGCACGAGCGAGACGCGCGACTCGGTCACCGTCCCGGTCTTGTCGAGGAGGATGACGCCGGGCTTGGCGAGCGACTCGAGGGCGTCGCCCCCGCGGATCAGGACGCCGCGGCGCGCCGCGCGCCCCATCGCCACGGTGACCGCGAGCGGCGTGGCCATCGCCAGCGCACACGGGCAGGTGACCACGAGCAGCGCGATCGCGGCGTCGAGCGCAGTCGACGGGTCGACCGCAGAACGCACGACGAAGGTGACGACCGCGAGGACCAGGACCACCCCGACGAACCAGCCGGCGAGCCGATTGGCGAGCCGCACGATCGGGGCCCGACGTCGCGAACTCTCCTCGACCTGTCGCAGGAGGCGTGCGACTCGGCTCTCGTCACCGGCCTGCGTGACGGTGATGCGGAGCGGGGCGGTGCAATTGCGCGTCCCGGCGAAGACGCGGTCCCCCGTTTCGACGCGCACCGGGCGCGATTCGCCGGTGAGGAGCGAGCGGTCGATCGTGGATGCCCCGCCCGAGATCTCGCCGTCAGCCGCAAAGACGTCGCCGGCACGTACCTCGAGCGTCATCCCGGGCAACAACGCCGCAGCAGGGAGCTCGCGCACGTCGCCGTCGCCCTCGACTACCCGCGCCCCTTGCGGCGTGAGGGAGAGGAGGAGCTCCGACGCATCGGTGGCCGCGCGTGTCCCGCGCTGTTGCAGGTAGCGCCCGACGAGGAGGAGGAAGATGAGGAGTGTGACGCCGTCGAAGTAGACCGGACCGGTGTCGGTGACGGTGTTGATCGTCCCTCGCAGCACGCCCGCGCCCAGTGCGACGGCGACGGGGAGGTCCAGGTGCAATGTGCGTGTGCGGAGGGCGGCCCACGCGCCGGCGAAGAAGACGCGCCCCGGGAAGAGCACCGCGACGAGGGTGAGCCCCATCGAGACGATCCGGAAGAAGCGTGCGAGGCCGGCATCCATCCCGTCGCCCAGGACGCCGGCGTACATCGCGAGCGCCGGGAGCATGACGTTGATGGCGATCGCGCCCGCGACCCCGATGCGGACGAGCGCCGCGCGCTCCTCGCTTCGCCGCACGGCATCGCGCCTAACGCCGAGTAAGGGGTGGGGCGGGTAGCCGAGCGAGGCGAGGGTGCGGGCAACGCTCGAGAGCGGGAGGGCGCTGGCATCCCACTCGATCGTGGCGAGCGAGCGCCCGACGTCGAGCTCGGCGCGTGCGACCCCCGTCAGGAGCAACGGGACGCGCTCGACCAGCCAGACGCACGACGCGCAATGCACCCCTTCGAGGAGGAGTTCGATGCGCGAGAGCCCGTCGGGAGTCGCGGTGATGTGGCGTGCGCGGAACGCCTCGTGGTCGAACTCGTCGTAGCTGCGCGTGGAGAGCGCGACCGGGACTTCGCGACGCGTCCCCAGGTCGTAGTAACGATCGAGCCCGTGCTCGTGCAGGATGGCATACGCCGTTCGGCAGCCGGCGCAGCAGAACGATCGTTCCCCTGCCGGTTCGCGAAGCGCTTCGGGGACGGGGAGGGAGCAGTGTGCACACGCGAACGCACTCGCGTGTGCGGCACCCGCCTGGGCGCCTTCGGCAACCGCGCTCGTCGTGGCGTTGCGCGGTTCGGAGCCGGAGAACTCCGGCCTAGCGACGCTTGCCATGTGCGGCGCGTGCCGTCGAGTCGAGCGTTGTGGAGGCGGGAGACTCACTGCCGGACGCGTTGACCTTCGGCATCGCGTGACGCATCCCGCCGTGCATCATCCCTGCTTCTGCGCCACCTGCTGCCGATGCGTGGAGTTGGAGTCGACCCGAGATCGTGAGCAGGCCGAGGACGACAACGGCGATCGCCGTCACCTGCGGGAGGCGCGCGCGGAGGGCGCCGGTGAGGCGCTGCGCACCGATGCCGACCCCCACCATCACCGGGAGCGTCCCCGCCCAGAAGAGCGCCATCGTCGCCATCGCCGGGAGCACAGCTCCCGTTCCAGCGGCGGCGAACACAAAGGTGTACAGCCATCCGCAGGGGAGGAGCGTGGTGAGCAGCCCGACGATCGCCGCACGCACCACCGGCGGGCGTCCGCGCGCCCTCGCCAGCGCGCCGCCTAACGGGTTCTTCCACGGCGCGCGCCCCTCGAGACGCGGGAGGCGCACGCCGCCGCTCGTGACGAGCGTGGCGATCCCCCACCCGATCATCAGCGCGCCAGCAAGGATCGCCGCGCCGCGCGAGAGTCCGGCGAGCGCGCCGAGTCGTTCCACCCCGCTCCCGACCACGCCAGCCACGGCGCCGAGCACGAGGTACGAGACCAGGCGTCCGAGGTTATACGCCGCGTGCGCGCCGCGACTTGCACCTGTCCCTGTGCCTCCGGTGGCGTAGAAGCAGACGAAGGGACCGCACATGCCGGCGCAGTGCACGCTCCCGAGCAGCGACGCACCCAGCAACCCCAGCGCCAGCGTCGGCGTCATCTCGCCCTAACGCGGCGCCGAGACGTCGATCCGCTCGCGTGCCTCGAAGCGGTCGCCCCCTCGCGTGACGAGGAAGCGCAGCTCCCACTCCCCCGGACGCTCGGCGTCGAGCGGAGCGTCATAGCGTCCGTCGCCGCGGTCGGTGAGGGACGCTTCGAGCTGGTGCGACGCGCGGGCGTTGTGCATCGCCAGCAACTGCACACGCGCGCCGGTGACCGGCGCCCCTGCCGAGTCGTGCACCTCGAGCGACACGCTCCCCGGGACGCCGGGGCGCGCCAGCTGCAATGCGGGGGCGAGCTGCCAGTCGAGGCGCGCGCTCTCGGCGCGCAGCGCCATCTCGTCGTCGAAATGGACCGCCTTGCGATAATAGTCCGGTTCGACCGCGAACGCCTCGTCACGGCTGGCGACGATCGCCACGGTGACGTCGGCGATGACCACTACGGCGAGGACCGCCGCGATCCCGACCGGCCATTGCCATCCACGTTTCATCGCGAGTGCTCCGGAGAGTTGGGGTTCCCGTGTTCCTTCTCCTCCCCCTCGCCACCTTCTCCCCGAGGACCGAGCAACCGGTACGGGTAGGTGTTGTCGAATCCGGCGCCCTTCACGTGCACGGTGATCATCCGGTCGCCGTCTTCGAATGCCTTGCGCGGGAGGAGGATGAAGATACTCGTGGTCGCCTCCGTCCCCTTGGCCACCGGGAAGGGATTGACCGGAATGATGACAGCACCGTCCGTGGCACCGGCAACCTCGAGGTTGTACTGCGCGTCGGCGTCACTGCGGTTGGCGATCTTCACCCGCACCTGGTTCGAGATGCGCCCGTCGGCCTCCTCGGTGAAGGGACGCTCGAGCGCACGCAGCAGGGTAACGTCGGCCGCGGGGCGCGTGTCGAGTTGCCAGATGAGCGTCCCGCTCACCAGCGCGAGGGCGACGGGGTAGACCACCGTACGAGGACGCAGCAGGTGGCGCTTGCCGCCGGAGAGGATCTCGTGCGACGTGTAGCGAATCAACCCGGTCGGCTTCCCGATCGACGTCATGATCGCGTCGCATGCGTCGGCGCACTGCGTGCAGTGGATGCATTCCATCTGCAGGCCATCGCGAATGTCGATCCCGGTGGGGCAGGTGGCGACGCACGCGCCGCAGTCGATGCAATCGCCGGCCGACGGATCGCGCGTCTTTCCCTTCATGCGCGGCTCGCCGCGCCCGTAGTCGTAGGCGACGACGAGCGAACTCTTGTCCAGCAGGACCGACTGCCAGCGCCCGTACGGGCAGGCGATGGTGCAGGTCTGCTCGCGGAAGTAGGCGAAGTCGAGGAAGACGAGGATGCTCGTGATCGCCATGATGGCGAACGACGAGGGGTGCTGCACCGGCGAGCGCGTCACCCAGACCTTGAGCTGTTCGACGCCGACAAAGTACGCGAGGAAGGTGTGCGCGAGGATCAGGGCGAGCACGGCGTAGATCGCGTACTTCGCGATGCGCCGCGGATGCAGGTGTCCCGCCCCCTTGTCGATGTTGATCGACCCCATCCGCCCCCCTTCGACCCATCGCTCGATCGGGCGGAAGAGAAACTCCATCCAGACGGTCTGCGGACATCCCCACCCGCACCACACGCGCCCAAACAGCGCGGTGAAGGTGAAGACGAGGAGGACCAGCGTCCCCAGGAGGAGCATGAAGAGGAGCGTATCCGTCGCGAGGAAGGTGTAGCCGAAGAAGGTGAATTCGCGACGGACGGCGTTGAGCCAGATCGCCGGCTTGCCGTTGATCATGATGTGCGGCAGGGCGAGGTACAGCACCATCAGGAGGTACGCGACCGCGCGGCGGCGGGTCAACCACGGACCTTCAGACGGCTTGGGTCGCACCCAGCGGCGCGACCCGTCGACGTTCATGGTGGGGAGAACGCGCCCCGCAGCCTTCGGTGCTCCAGCGGCGCTCACGGAACGACCGGCGTTCCTTCCGGCGCCTTCGGATTCGCCGGGTTCGTGCCGTGGAGCGAGGCAACGTATGCGGTGAGCGCGTTGACCTGCGCCGGCTTCAGGATCTTCCCCCAGTTAGGCATCCCCTTCGCAAGCACCCCCTCGGTGATCGTCTTGTGGATCTCGGGGAGCGTTCCGCCATGGATCCACGAATCGTCGGTGAGGTTCGGGCCGATCAGGCCGCCGCCGTCGGCGCGGTGGCACGAGACGCAGTTCGTGGCGAACAGCGCCTTCCCCTCGGCGACCGCCGACGGATCGGCCGCGAGCGCCGCCAGCTGCTCGGGCGTCGCGCCGGTGTCCTCGTCCTTGTGCGCCGCCTTGAAGGCCGCGACGTCGGCTTCGTAGTCGGCAATGCGCCCCTTGCCGATCCCGATCCCCGGGACGTTCAGGAGATAGAGCACCGAGAAGACGATCGTGGCATAGAAGAGGTAGACCCACCACCGCGGGAGCGGATTGTCGTACTCCTGAATCCCGTCGTAGTTGTGCTCGATCAGGTTGGAGTCGTCGTGCGGAGCTGGCATGTCACTCTCCCGGAGTGCGCGGCGTTTGGGGGTGTTCGTCGTCGAGCGGCATCATCGCGTCACGCGCGTGCTCCGCGCGAAAGCGGGGTGAGAAGATGCGCCAGACAATCAGGATGAAGGCGAACAGGAAGAGGAGGAGCGAGACCTGTGCGTAGCCGTCGAGGTCTGCGCCGCTCATCAGGTCCGTGAGGCTCATGGGGTCCCTCCAGCCGTGTGCGGCGCAGCGATGGCTCCCTTCGCCACCGCCGGCGGCGCCACCTGAATGTCACGTCCGAGGCGCTGCAGGTAGGCGATCAGTGCCGTGACTTCCTTCGTCTCGAAGCCGTTGCCGCCACCGGTCTTCTGCAGGTCGGCGCCGATTTCCTGGGCCTGCGTCCGCGCCATGTCGGCGGCGCGGTTCACGGCATCGCCGTAGGGAACGCCGAGCATCGCCATCACGTCGACGCGATGCTGGATCTGCGCGAAGTCGAGCTCCGACGTCATCAAATGCCCGTATGCCGGCATGATCGAGCGGGCGTTGACCTCGCGCGGATTCTGGAAGTGGCGCAGGTGCCAGAGATTGCTCTTGAGTCCTCCCTCGCGCGCGAGATCGGGGCCGATACGCCGCGACCCGAAGAGGAACGGATGATCGTAGACCGACTCGCCGGGCTTGGAGTACTCGCCGTAGCGTTCCGTCTCGAAGCGCAGGGGGCGGACCATCTGCGAGTGGCAGTTGAAGCACCCTTCGCGAATGTAGATGTCGCGGCCGGCCAGCTCGAGCGGTGAGTACGGCTTGACCGACGCGATCGTCGGGACGTTCGACTTGATGAGGAACGTGGGGATGATCTCGAAGAGCGACGCAACGCCTACCGCGACGAGGGTGAGCACCGAGAAGAGAATCGGTGCGCGCTCCCACGAGCGATGGAACGTGAGGTTCACGAAGCGTCCCCACGCGGTCGCCGGGACATCCACGCCCGGACGCATCGGCTCCGGCTTGTAGGCCTTCGCCAGCGCCGGCGCCTGGATCACCGGCACCGTATAGTTGGCCGGACGGCGCGCCCAAGTCTTGAGGATGTTGTAGGCGAACAGGATCACGCCCGTCAGGTACATCAACCCGCCGACCACACGCACCCAGTACATCGGGATGAGGCGCGCGACGGTCTCGACGAAGTCCGGATACTGCAGCCGCCCGGTCTCGTCGAAGGCGCGCCACATGAGTCCCTGCGTGACGCCCGCCGAGTAGATCGAGACGATATAGAGCACCACGCCGATGGTCCCGATCCAGAAGTGGGTGTTCATCAGCTTCTTGCTGTACAACTCCGTCTGGAACAGGCGCGGCGCCAGCCAGTAGATCATCGCGAACGTGAGGAAGCCGTTCCACGTGAGCGCACCGGAGTGCACGTGGGCAATGGTCCAGTCGGTGTAGTGCGACAGCGCGTTCACCGACTTCACCGAAAGCATCGGGCCCTCGAACGTCGCCATGCCGTAGCCGGTGAGGGCGATGACCATGAACTTGAGGATCGGGTCATCGGCCACCTTGTACCAACCGCCGCGCAGCGTGAGGAGGCCGTTGATCATGCCGCCCCAGCTCGGTGCCCAGAGCATGACCGAGAAGAGCATCCCGATCGTCGACGCCCACTCCGGGAGCGAGGTGTAGTGCAGGTGGTGCGGCCCCGCCCAGATGTACATGAACACCAGCGTCCAGAAGTGCAGGATCGACAGGCGATAACTGAACACCGGCCCCTCGGCGGCTTTCGGCATGAAGTAGTACATCAGGCCGAGGAAGGGCGTCGTGAGGAAGAAGGCCACGGCGTTGTGCCCGTACCACCACTGCATGAAGGCATCCTGCACGCCGGCATACAGGCTGTAGCTCTTCAACGGGCCTGCCGGGATGGACAGGTTGTTGAAGATGTGCAGGATCGCGACGGTGATGATCGACGCCAGGTAGAACCAGAGCGCCACGTAGAGGTGGCGCTCGCGGCGGCGAAGGAGCGTGCCGATGAAGTTGATCGCGAAGATGACCCACACCACCGCAATCGCGATGTCGATCGGCCACTCGAGCTCTGCGTACTCCTTGGCCTGCGTGAAGCCAAGCGGGAGTGTGATGGCCGCAGCGACGATGATGAGCTGCCATCCCCAGAAGTGGGCGGTGCTCAATCCGTCGGAGAACATGCGCGCCTTGCACAGGCGCTGCGTGGAGTAGTAGACGCCGGTGAAGATCGCGTTGCCGGCAAACGCGAAAATGACGGCGTTGGTGTGCAGCGGACGCAATCGCCCAAAGGTCAGGAACGGGGCGAAGTTGGCGTCGGGGTACGCCATCTGGATGGCGACGATGACGCCGACCAGCATCCCCACGAATCCCCAGAGGATCGTGGCGAAGAGGAATTTCCGGACGATGGCGTCATCGTAACTGAACGACTCGAGCCGATTGGCCGCGGCGGCGGCCGAGTCGGCGGGGACGCTCCGAGCTTCGGGCATGCGGGACCTCGACAGGGGGCGATGGAACGGCGGTGTCGAAACCGAGTTGCCTGCGACCCTCGCATGACGAACTCGTAGGTGTCATCCGAATTTCGACGAACCGCGGTTCGCCCCCCATCGGGGCCGAGCCCCTGATGCGTCGGGGAATCCCTGACGATTCTGGTTAGGCAGCGCTCATGAAATGCTGACGGCGCTGCAGGTGTGAGTCGGCCGCTGCACCGAAAGGAAAAGCGCCGCCCGGCAATGGGCGGCGCCTTCATTCGATGTCGCGTGCCAGCGCGGCTCGTTCAGGGTTGCACGGCGACCGGGAGAAGGACAAACCGCGCGTAGTGCGTCAGGTCCAGGAACTGGCGCGCGGCACGCTGGATCTGGTCGGCGGTGAGTGCGTGAATGAGCTGGTCGTAGGTGAGCAACCCGCGCGGATCTTCGCCGTTCTCGATCCGCCCGGCGAGGTTCGCCAGCCAGTAGCTGTTCTCCTTCTGGTTCACCTCGAAGGATCGCAGCTGCTGCTCGCGCACCTTTTGTACATCGGCGTCGGTGATGTGCCCGGCCTTCGTCGAGTCGATGACGGCCAGCACCGTGCGGAAGAGCGAGTCGGCACGCACGGGCGACGAGCCGTACTGGATCGTCACCGAGTACGAGGCGTTAGGCGACTTGCTCGCCGAGCCGTCGACGCCCACCGAGTACGTCCCGCCAAGCGCTTCGCGCAGGTTGTCGAGGAGGCGCATCTCGAGATACTCGCTGAGCGACCGCAACGCGTACCGTGTTTCAGGGGTGTAGGGCGTCTCGCCGGAGAAGACGACGACGGTCGACGCCTTGGGCTCGACCCCCTTGCGCACGGTCTTCTCGACCACGCCGCCGGGCGGGCGAATCCCGACGTCGCGCCAGCGCTCCGCGCGGTGCGTGGCCGGCAAGGTGGCGAGCCACTGCTCCACCAACGGGCGCATCTGCTCCAACGAGAAGGAGCCGACGAAGACGAAGGTGAAGCCCGAGGCGTCGGCGAAGCGCTCCCGGTAGATCTCGAAGGCACGCGAGTACGACGCACGGTCGAGCAGCGCCTGGGTGATCGGCTGCGCGCGCGGGTGATCCTGCGCCATCGTGATCAGGATCGTGTCGGAGAAGACCGCGTCGGGGGAGTTCGAGCGGTTGGCGAAGAACGGGGCCACCTGCGCCTTGAAGGCAAGGAAGGCGCTCGAGTCACGTCGCGGGGCGGTGAAGCGGAGGTACGTGAGCTGGAAGAGCGTCTCGAGGTCCTTGGTCGAGGCACCGCCGCTGACCCCTTGCTCGAGCACGTCGAGGTAGGCACTCGCCCTCGCCTGCTTGCCGGTGAGCTTCTTGCCGAGCGCGGTCAGGTCGAACTCTCCAAGGCCGCCACGCTCGACCACCGTCGTCGCGAGCATGGCGCTCGCGAAATCGGAGTCGGCGACGAGACTCGTTCCTCCCAGGCTCCAGCCGCGCATCATCACTTCGTCGGCCTTGAAGTTGGTCGGCTTGAGCACGACGCGGGCACCGTTCGACAGCGTCCACGTGGTGACACCCAACTCGGTCGTCGTGCTCTCGGCGACGATGCGCCCTGGCGTCGGGACCTTGGCGACGAGCGCGGCCGACGAGACGGTCTCGGTGTACGGCTCGACCTTCGTGGCGTTGGCAGCACGGAACGTCGCGAGCACCTGCGCGGCCGTCGGGACGCTCGCGCTGTCCTTCGTTGGAGCAGAAATGGCGACGACGCGATTGTTGTCGGTGATCCACGAGCGACCGAGCGCGTTCACGTCGGCGAGCGTGATCCCGGGGAGGAGGCTCTGCACCTGTGCGTACTCCCAGGCGATCCCCGGCGATGCATCGCCCGTGAGGAACTCGTCGACGTACTCCTCGACATAGCTTGCCGATTCGGTCTTCTCCCGTTCGGCGTTGGCACTCTCGTACGAGCGGAGCATGGCGGTGCGGGCGCGTTCGAGCTCGGCGGGGAGGAAGCCGTGCTGGTCGACTCGGCGCGCCTCGATCAGCACCGCCTCGAGCGCCGGGAGGAGCGCGCCGTCCTTGGCGGCCGCCTGCAGCTGGTACACGTCGGTAGAGCGCACGAAGCTCCCGTACGCCGATCCGGCAAAGGCGAACGGGGCGTCGGGGCGACGGGTGATCTCGGCGAGGCGCTGGTTGAGCATCAGGTTGTAGAGCCGCCCCACGAGCGCCCGGCGATAGTCGGCGACGGTGCGGAGCGTCTTCGACGGATGCTTGTAGAGCACCTCCACGCTGGCGTACTGCAGCTCCGGATCGGTGGAGATCGTGACCAGTGCCGAATCGTTAGGGGGAACGGCGATCGACGGGCGTGCGCGCGGACGCGCGGGAGGGGTCATCTTCCCGAAGTGCTCGCGAATGCGGGCGACCAGCTTGGCCGGGTCGACGTCACCCACGGCGACGACGGCCATGTTGTCGGGGCGGTACCACTCGTGGTAGAAGCGCTTGAGCGGCGCCGGGTTGGCTCCCCGGATCACTTCGGGGAGGCCGATGGGGAGGCGGTCGGCGTACTTCGAGCCGGCGAAGATGACGGGAAATTGCTTGTCGCGGATGCGCGTGTCGGCGCCAAGCCCGCCGCGCCACTCCTCGAGCACCACGCCGCGCTCCCCGACCACGTCGCTCGAGTCGAAGGTCACTCCGCTCGCCCAGTCCTCCAGGATGTCGAAGGCACGATCGACGAGTCCCGGCTTGTCGGTCGGGACGGGGAGGATGTACACCGTCTCGTCGAAGCCGGTGTAGGCGTTGAGGTCCGCGCCGAACTTGACGCCGATCGACTCGAGGTAGGAGACGATGTCGTTCTTCTTGAAGCGACGCGTCCCGTTGAAGAGCATGTGCTCCGTGAAGTGCGCGAGTCCGCGCTGATCGTCGTCTTCGAGCACCGAGCCGGCGTTGACGACGAGCCGTAGCTCCACACGATCCGCCGGGCGCGTGTTCCGACGAACGAAGTAGCGCAACCCGTTGGGGAGCGTCCCCATCCGCACTGCGCTATCGGTCGGAATCGGCGAGGTCAGTGCGGCGGCGCGCACCGGCGTCGAGGCCGGGCGCTGCGCCGCTGCATCGATTGAGAAGGCGCTCCCTGCGAGGAGCAAGACCGCGGGGACGGCGGCGGCGAAGCGAAGGAAAGGTCGGAAGGGCATTCGTACTCCGGATGTGTGCAAGCGACGGGTGCGTATACCCGCGCCATTCCGTGGCGTGGCAGATCGGCGCGAAATGTCGCGGCGCGCCAGCAGCGCGATTGCGAAAGTGCCGCTCGCGCTCGCCGGAAGATACGGAATCGTGAGCTGGCGTGGCGGGGAGCGAGGGGCAGCGCGCCGAAACCCTCCGTCGATCCGATAGGTTATGGGTAGGAACCGACGGCGGCAGCTCGACCTTCGCACCCGTCACCACTCCTCGCTCTCCTCTCCATACCGCCGTTGCTACGCGTCACTCCCGCGGGACTCTACTGCGAGTCCGGCGACTTCTACATCGACCCCTGGCGCCCGGTGCCGCGCGCGGTGATCACGCACGCGCACTCCGATCACGCACGTGCCGGAAGCGCGGCCTACCTCGCTGCCGCCGAAGGGGTCTCGCTCCTCCGCCACCGCCTGGGGGGCGACATCGCTGTCGAGGGGCTCGGCTGGGGAGCATCGCGCCGGCTGGGGAACGTGACGGTGAGCTTGCACCCGGCGGGACACATCCGCGGCTCGGCGCAAGTGCGCGTGGAGCAGGGCGGGGAGGTGTGGGTGGTGACCGGCGACTACAAGCGTGCAGCCGACCCGACGTGCACCCCGTTCGAGGTCGTGCGCTGCCACACGCTCATCACCGAGGCGACCTTTGCCCTACCGGTCTACCGATGGAGAGCGACGAGCGCGGTCATTGCCGATGTGGTGCGCTGGGTCGACGCCTGCCGCGCTGCGGGGCGGACGGCCATCCTCTTCACCTACACACTGGGCAAGGCGCAACGCCTCCTCGCCGAGATCGGCGCGCAGACCGACATCCCGATCCTCGTGCACGGGAGCATCGAACCGCTCAATGCGCTGTATCGCATCGATGGCGTCGGGCTTCCGCCGACCGAACGGGTGAGCGAGCAGCCGCGTGGCGAGCGAATCGGCGCGGCGCTCGTGCTGGCGCCGCCGTCGGCAAACGTCCCGGGGTGGATGCGACGATTCCACGAACCCGACACGGCGTTTGCGTCGGGATGGATGCAGCTGCGCGGGACTCGCCGTCGTCGCTCCCTCGATCGCGGCTTCGCGATCTCCGATCACGTGGATTGGCCGGCGCTCCTGCAGACGATCGAGGAGAGCGGCGCCGAGCGGGTGCTGGCGACCCACGGCGATTCGGCGGCACTCGTCAGGCTCCTCAACGAACGCGGACTCGACGCTTCGGCACTTGCCACCGAGTTCACGGGCGAGGACGCCGAGTGAGCGACGGCGGCCTCGCATCGTTTGTCGCCCTCTTCGTCGAGCTCGACGAGACGACCGCGACGTCGGAGAAGCTGGCGGCGCTGGAGCGCTATTTCTCCTCCACGCCCCCGCTCGACGTGGTCTGGGCGATTCACTTCCTCACCGGGCGGCGCGGGCGACGGCCGATCGCCACGCGCCTCCTGCGGCGTTGGGCGTCGGACTTCGCCGAGCTTCCCGAATGGCTGCTCGACGCATCGTACCAGGCCGTGGGAGATCTGGGCGAAACGCTGTCCCTGCTCTGTGCGCGCGGCGAAGGGGGGGCGGTGACCTCGCGCTCCCTCGCCGAATTTGCCGAGGGCGAGATCGGCGCGCTGCGGCACGAGGACGAGGCGGCGCAACGTGCGCGCGTGGAGGGGTGGTGGCGCGCGTTCGACGTGACGGGGTGCCTCGTGGTGCACAAGCTGCTTGGCGGTGGCTTTCGCGTGGGGGTATCGGCGACGCTCGTGGCGCGCGCGCTCGCCTCGGCGATCGGGCGCGAACCGGCGCAGGTGTCGCATCGCCTGATGGGGAAGTGGGAGCCGGGCGACGCGTTCGCCGAGCGGTTGTTCGCGGCGCAGGACGATGCGTCGGACCGTTCGCGTCCGTATCCCTTCTACCTCGCGTCGCCACTGGAAGAGGAGGTGTCCGCGTTAGGCGAGCCGCACGACTGGTTCGCCGAGTGGAAGTGGGACGGGATTCGCGCGCAGCTGGTGGTGCGCGGCGGACGCGTCTTTCTCTGGTCGCGTGGGGAGGAGCTGGTCACGGCCCGCTTTCCCGAGGTGGAGGCGGCGGCGCGGGCCCTCCCCGCGGGTACGGTGATCGACGGCGAACTGGTGCCCTGGCGCGACGGACGAGTGCTCCCGTTCGGCGTGCTGCAGACGCGCATCGGGCGCACCAATCTCACGGCGCGCGCGCTGCGCGAGGCACCGGTCGCGCTTCTCGCCTTCGATGTGCTCGAGCGGGATGGCGTCGACCTGCGCGAACGCGCGCAGGAGGAACGGCGCGCCGCGCTGGAGACGCTCGTGGCGCCGCTCCCGCCCCAGGGCGTGTTGCAGCTCTCGCCGCTGGTGGCGTTCGACTCGTGGGAGGCGCTCGGTGCGTTACGCGCCACCTCGCGCACCCGCGCGGTCGAAGGGATCATGCTCAAGCGGCGCACGGCCCCCTATCGCGTGGGGCGACCGCGCGGTGAGTGGTGGAAGTGGAAGATCGAGCCCTACACCGTCGATGCGGTCATGGTGAACGCGCAACTCGGACACGGGCGTCGCGCGTCGCTCTACACCGACTACACCTTCGCGGTGATCGACGGCGAGCAGCTCGTCCCGGTGGCGAAGGCGTACTCGGGGTTGAGCGACGAGGAGATCCGCCGTCTCGACACCTGGATCCGCGCCAATACGCTGCAGCGCTTTGGGCCGGTGCGCACCGTCACGCCGCACCACGTCTTCGAGCTGGGGTTCGAGGGAATCCAGCCCTCGGCGCGCCACAAGTCGGGGGTGGCGCTGCGCTTTCCGCGCATCTTGCGCTGGCGCACCGACAAGAGTGTGCGCGACGCCTCCACGCTCGGCGAGCTCACGGCATTGAGTGCGATGCACGCCAGCACTGTCGGCGCGAACGAAGGGACCGAGGCCGCGCGCACGCGCCAGCGCTCGGTACGGAAGGCGCGAGGCGCATCGGAGGAGCTGTCGCTCTTTGACGATCTCGATACGGCGGAGTCGGATCGTGGCTAGCGGGATGACGCAGGTGCGGCGCTGGATGGCCGGTCGCGGGTGGCGCCCGTTCCCCTTTCAGCGCGAGGCGTGGCGCGCGATCGCCGACGGGAAGGACGGGCTCGTGCACGTGCCGACCGGGGCGGGGAAGACCTACGCTGCGTACCTCGGCGCGCTGGCGGACCTCATCGATCGCCCGCCGGAGTCGCTGGCGATCGTGTATGTCACGCCGCTCCGTGCGCTCGCGCGCGACATCGAGCTGGCATTGCGCGCGCCGGTCGACGAACTCGGGCTCGCGCTCACGGTCGAGACGCGCACCGGCGACACTGCGAGTGCTACCCGCCAGCGGCAACGCACGCGCCTCCCGCACATCCTCATCACCACACCCGAGTCGCTCACCGTCCTCCTCTCGTACGACAACGCGGCGAGTGCCTTCGCCTCGCTGCGCATGGTGATCGTCGACGAATGGCACGAGCTGATCTCGACGAAGCGCGGGACGCAGACCGAACTTGCGCTCGCACGCCTGCGCCGCTTCTCACCCGATGTACGCACCTGGGCGCTGACGGCCACCCTGCGCGACCCCATGCTCGCGGCGCAATGCGTCGTTGGGGTAGGGCGCGAGGCGACGCTCGTCTCGGCGGCACAGCGACGCCCGGTCGAGCTCACCTCGCTGGTCCCCGAACGCATCGAGCGTTTTCCGTGGGCGGGGCGACTCGGGCTGGCGATGCTGCCGCGCGTGCTCGCGCTGCTCGAGGATGGGGCGGTGAGCCTCCTCTTCACCAACACGCGCTCGCAGGCCGAGCGCTGGTTCCAGGCGATCATCGACGCACGCCCCGATTGGCGCGAGATCGTCGCGCTGCATCATGGGTCGATCGATCGCGAGGAGCGGGCACGCGTCGAGGGAGGTCTCAAGACCGGGGCGATCCGCGTGGTGGTCGCGACGTCGTCACTCGACCTCGGCGTAGACTTCTCCCCCGTCGACCGGGTACTGCAAATGGGGTCGCCCAAGGGGATCGCGCGCCTGATGCAGCGCGCGGGGCGCTCGGCGCACCGCCCAGGCGAGACGGCGCGCGTCTACGGCGTTCCCACGCATGCGCTCGAGCTGGTGGAGTTTGCCGCGGCGCGTGCGGCGCTCGTCGCCGGCCAGATCGAGGAGCGGCTCCCGCTCGACGAGCCGCTCGACGTGCTCGTGCAGCACCTCGTGACCTGCGCGTTAGGCGGTGGCTTCGACCCCGCCGAACTCCTCGCCGAGGTGCGCACCACGTGGGCGTACCGTGCGCTCTCGTCGTCAGCGTTCGACTGGGCGCTGGCCATGGTGGAGCATGGCGGCGCGTCGCTCTCGGCGTACGACCAGCATCATCGCATTGCCCCGGTGGATGGCCTCTATCGCGTCACGACGCCGCGCATCGCTCGCTTTCATCGGTTAGGGATCGGGACGATCACCGCCGACGCCACCATGGACATTCGATTCTTCCGTGGCGCGCGCATCGGGACGATCGAAGAAGACTTCATCGCCCGCCTGCGCCCGGGGGACCGCTTCAACTTCGCCGGGCGATCGCTGGAGTTCGTGATGGTGCGCGACCTCGTGGCGTTCGTGCGCCCCTCCAAGGTCGTCCCGTCGCTCACGCCGATCTGGTCGGGGAGCCGCTTTCCCATGTCCACATCGCTCGGCTCGGGGGTGCGCATGGAGCTCGAGCGCGCCGCCCGTGGTGAGTGGACTGCCGCGTCGATGGAGTTGCAGGC
>CAZWVG010000081.1:0-21774 GCA_964637355.1 uncultured Gemmatimonadaceae bacterium | reverse complement strand
ATCGACAACGGGGAGATCAGTTTCGGCCGTACCGTCGGCCAGTCCCACAAGTAGTTCTCTCCCGCACCCCTGCGGCCCGACAGGTTCCATGACCGTTCGCGTCGTGACTGCCGAGCAGGCCACCGCGCGAGATGCCGCGGCGATCGACGCAGGGATTCCCTCGATACAACTGATGCGACGCGCCGGGTTGGGCGCCGCACAGCGAATACTCGCGCGACTGACTCCCGCTCTCGGGCGTCGTGCGCTCGTGTGTTGTGGTGCCGGGAACAACGGCGGCGACGGCTGGATCGTCGCCGCGGCCTTGGCGCGCGCGGGGGTGGAAGTTTACGTGCGCGAGAGCGGCTCGCCACGTACGCCTGATGCCATCACCGCGCGCACGGAAGCGCTGGATCACGTGACGTTAGGCGCTTCGCCTGCGGCGCCCGATGTCGTCGTCGATGCGCTCCTCGGAACGGGCGCGTCGGGGCCACTGCGCGATTCGGTCGCCGACCTCGCGAGCGCCGTTGCCGACGCCCGCGCGGCCGGTGCACTCGTGGTCGCGCTCGACCTCCCGACCGGCGTCGATGCCACCACTGGCAGCGTCGCCGACGGCGCAGTCGTTGCCGACCTCACGCTCTCGTTCGGGACGATCAAGCGCGGGCACCTGCTCGCTCGCGCGCAGTGCGGCGAGATCGCGGTGCTCGACATCGGTCTCGAGCACCACGCCAACCTGGACGATGGGGCACCGCTCCTCGTCGACGCGCCGTGGGTCGATGCGCGCATCCCGGCGATTGCCGCCAATGCGCACAAGGGCGTGCGCCGCCGGTTGTTGATCGTTGGAGGAGACCGCGGGATGGCGGGAGCCGTGTCCCTCGCCGCGCGCGGCGCCATGCGTTCGGGCATCGGCATGGTGAAGCTCTGCGTCCACCCCGAAAGCGTTGCCGCGGTGCAGGCGACGGTGCCCGAAGCTACCGCAGTCGACTGGCCGAGCGCGACGCCCTCCGCCGACCTGGTAGCGTGGCCCGCCGCGCTCCTCATCGGTCCGGGACTTGGCGCGCACGATCAGGCGCGCGCACACGTCACCCGCTGGCTCACCGCATTTAGTGGTCCCGTGGTGATAGATGCCGATGCGCTCAACGCCTTCGCCGGCGATGAGGCGGCGCTCGGCGACCTGCTCGACGGACGCCCCGCGATCGTCACCCCGCACCCGCTCGAATTCGCCCGCCTCATCGGCGTCGATGTCGACACCGTCCTGGACGAACGCTTCGAGATCGGAGCGCGTCTCGCGCGCGCGTTGCACGCGACGGTCCTCCTCAAGGGCGTACCCACGGTGATCACGGACCCCGACGGTACGTCGATGGTCAGCGCCGCCGGTACCCCCGTCCTTGCAGCTGCCGGAAGTGGCGACATCCTCGGCGGGATCGCCGCCACGCTCCTCGCGCAGGGGATGGAACCGCTGGCTGCCGCTTCTGCCGCCGCGTGGGTGCACGGGCGCGCCGCCGAGCGAGCCAACGCCGGGCGCACCATTCGCGGTGTCACCCTCGACGACGTGGTGCGTGCGCTCGCGGACGTGTGGCAGCTGCAGCCCCCGCATGCCGGGTTGCCGCTCGCGCTGCTGCCGCGCGTTGGAGACACCTAGCGTTATGAGCGCGCCGCAGTTAGGCCTCGGCCCCGGTTCCGAGTTCGACCTCGTCCGCGCGATGGTCGCGCGGTGGGGCGCGCTTGCCAGCGGGATCGGCGACGATGCCGCCGTCATCGACGTTCCGCCCGGTGAGCGCCTCGTTGCGAGCACCGACGCATCGCTCGACGGAGTGCACTTCCGCCGCGGATGGCTCACCCCGCGCGAGATCGGCGCCCGTGCGACTTCCGCCGCGCTCAGCGACCTGGCCGCCATGGGCGCCACGGCGCGCGCACTCCTCATCGCGCTCGCGCTTCCCCCCGATTGGGTGCAGGAGCTGGAGGAGATCGCCGACGGGATCGGCGACGTCGCGCGCGCGACCGGGACCTGGATCGTAGGCGGCGACATCACGCGAGCCTCGCAGTTCGGGATCACCTGCACCGTGCTCGGCTCGACGCACGCCCCCGTGCGTCGTAGCACCGTCGCCGCTGGCGACCGCCTCTACGTAACCGGTGTTCTCGGCGGTCCCGCTGCCGCGCTCCGCGCACTCGAGCAGGGCGCCGAACCGGAACCGGCAATGCGTGAGCGCTTCGCCGCTCCTCGGCCGCGACTCGCCGAAGGGGCTTGGCTTGCCCAGCACGGTGTCCACGCGATGATCGACATCTCCGACGCGCTGGCTTCGGAGCTCCACCATCTCGCCATCGCGAGCGCGGTCCAGTTGCGCGTCGACGTGGAGCGCATCCCCGTCATGCGCGGTTGTACGCTCGCCGACGCCACTCGCGGCGGAGAGGAGTACGAGCTCCTCATCGCGTCGCCTCACGCGCTCGATGTGAACATGTTCGCCCGCACCTTCGCCCTCCCGCTCAGCGAGATCGGGAGCGCGTATCCGTCTGCCGAAGGCAGCGTCGTGGCGACGCGCGGAGAGGGCGGGGCGCGCGTTGACCTCGGACACGGGCACGATCACTTTACGTCGTAATGCGCGCGCTTCTCGTCGGACTGACGTTCCTGCTGTTCACGCCCACCGTGGGCGGACTTGTGTTTCTGGCGGCGCTGCTGCGGTTCCCCGACCGCGATGGGTCGATCTACGACTGGGGGCCGAGATTCTGGGCGCGCACGCTGCTGTGGGCCGGCGGTGTTCGCCTCCACCTGCACAACGAGGAGCGCATCGCGCGCGGGGCGGCGCGCATTTACGTCTCCAACCACGTTTCCTGGTACGACGTCTTCGCGCTCGCCGGCGTCCTCCCGCGCTACAAGTGGATCGCCAAGGCCGAACTGCTGCGCATCCCGATCTTCGGTCCCGCGGCGAAAGCCGCCGGAATGATCTTCATCGAGCGCAACAACCGGAAAGCCGCCTTCGCCCAGTACGAGCGCGCCGCCGAAAGCATTCACAAGGGAGCGAGCGTCATCGTCTGTCCCGAGGGGACGCGTGGAGAGACCTATTCGCTGCGCCCCTTCAAGAAGGGGCCATTCGTGCTCGCCATCGCCGCGGGAGTCCCGATCGTTCCCACGATCGTGCACGGCACGATCCAGGTGCATCCCAAGGGCTCGTGGCGTGTGCGTCGCGGCGACGTGCATGTGCACTTTCTCGAGGAGATCGACACCGCCGGGTTGGACTACGACGAACGCAACGCCCTCGCCCAGCGCACGTGGGACCGGATGGCCGAGGGGCTCCGCGAGCTGTACGGCGTGGAAAGCGAATCCCCCTCGAACCGCCCCACCGCCGAAATAGCAGACTAGATTCTCCCGTTCGACTTCCGACTCACTCGTCTTCTCGTCTTCTCGTCTTCTCGTCTTCTCGTCTTCAGAAACCTATGTCTATAGTCGACATCTTCGCCCGGGAAATCCTCGACAGCCGCGGCAATCCCACGATCGAAGTGGATGTGACGCTCGACAGCGGCGCGGCCGGCCGCGCGGCGGTCCCGAGCGGCGCGTCGACCGGGGAGCACGAGGCACTCGAGCTGCGCGATGGCGACGCCAAGCGCTACCTCGGGAAAGGGGTGCAGAAGGCGGTGCGTAACGTGATCGAGACCATCGGCCCCGCGCTCCGTGGCATGGATGCGACCAACCAGGTCGAGATCGACCGTACGATGCTCGACCTCGACGGAACGCCTAACAAGGGAAAGCTCGGCGCCAACGCCATCCTCGGCGTGTCGATGGCCGTCGCGCGCGCCGCGGCGATCGAGAGCGGCCTCCCGCTCTATCGCTACCTCGGCGGACCGCTCTCGCGCACGATGCCGGTGCCGCTCATGAACATCCTCAACGGTGGCGCACACTCGACCAACACCGTCGACTTCCAGGAATACATGATCGTCCCGGTGGGCGCCGAGTCGTTCGCCGAGGCGCTCCGCATGGGCGCCGAGGTGTTCCACGCGCTCAAGAAGGTGCTCGTGAAGCGGAAGCTCTCCACCGGCGTGGGCGATGAGGGAGGCTTCGCTCCCGATCTCAAGAGCGACGAGGATGCGCTCAAGATCGTCGTCGAGGCAATCGAGTCGGCCGGCTACGCACCGGGGAAGGAGATTGCGCTCGCCCTCGACTGTGCCGCGTCGGAACTCTTCGACAAAAAGGGAAAGAACTACACGTTCAAGAAGAGCGGCGCCGGAACGCTCGATGCGAACGGGATCGTCGAGCTGTACGGCAAGTGGCTCGACGAGTATCCGATCGTCTCCATCGAGGACGGTCTCGCCGAAGATGATTGGGACGGATGGGCCGCACTCACCGCACAACTCGGCGATCGCGTGCAGCTCGTGGGCGACGATCTCTTCGTCACCAACACCGAACGACTCGCTCGCGGTATCGAGAACGGGATCGGCAATGCCATCCTGATCAAGGTCAACCAGATCGGGACGCTCACAGAGACGCTCGAGTCGATCGAGATGGCGCGTGCCGCGGGCTATCTCTCGATCATCTCGCACCGGAGCGGCGAGACCGAAGACACCTTCATCGCCGACCTCGCCGTCGGTACCGGCGCCGGACAAATCAAGACGGGGAGCGCGTCGCGCACCGATCGCGTCGCGAAGTACAACCAGCTCCTGCGCATCGAGGAACAGCTGGGCGAGGTTGCCGAGTATCCCGGCGGCGCGATCTACGGTCTCTGAGAGATTCGCGCGTGAAACGGCTCGCCGTGGCGCTGGGCGTCGTCTTCGTGATCTTCTTCGCGATTCAGGGCGGGGAATACTCGACGACGGCGTTGTTCCGGCAGCGCGCGACCGAGGCGGCGCTGCGCACGGCGATCGACTCGCTGCGACATGAGGTCGACTCGCTCACTGCGCTGCGCAAGCGCATCGCGACCGATCCTTCGCTGCAGGAGCGAATCGCCCGTGAGGAGATCGGGATGGTGCGCAGCGACAAGGAACTGATCTATCGCTTCGAGCCGCCGGAGAAGGACGCGAAGCGCTAGCGTTCTCGGGCGTTGACTTGACTTGAGACTCCCCGCGTCTAGATTCACCTCTCTCTGACGCGGGGTGGAGCAGCCTGGTAGCTCGTCGGGCTCATAACCCGAAGGTCGCGGGTTCAAATCCCGCCCCCGCTATCCGAAAGACTACGCGGTCGGTGCCATTGGCGCCGACCGCGTTTTCGTTCTCCCTAATTGCGTACAGCGGGTCAGTAGTTGCCGCCGAATCCCGCCAGCAGAAATGTCGTCTGCGTTCCCGAGACGATGTAGGGAACGCCGGCATTCGCTGCCGCGCGCAACGCGTTCACGAGGAGCGCGTCCTGCGAATCGACAGTGAGCCCAACCGTCGTCGCGTTCGCCACTGAACCCGATGGCGAAATGCTCCCGGCACCGTTCCACACTTCCCAGTCCATCGTGTACGTCGGGCGCACGAATTGGAAGCCCGTCGGAAGGAAGGGAACCAGCTCGGCCGGAACCTGCCCCTGCGCGGAGTTGGCCGGCCAGGCCTGATGCTCCGTGTTGTAGTTATACGCGGCGACGCGAACCGCCTGCACATCGCCGATGATGGCGCGAGCAGCGGCCTGCCGGCGCAGCTCGCCGTAGCGTGGCATCCCGATGCGCACCAGCACCCCCATGATCGTGAGCACGACCAGCAGCTCGGGGATCGAAAATCCACGGCGTCCCTTCATCAGTGCGCAGTCTCCGCGATGATCTCCTCGGCGCCTCGCAGGATCGACGTGACCGGGAGGTTCGAGTCGTACGAGAGGGTGTGGTTGGTGACGCTGACCTGAAGCACGAACGACCCGTCGCGCCCCGGGAAGTACTTCACGAGGCTCCCGTCGAGCCCCGCCTCGGGGAGATTGCGGGGTAGCCGTCCGTGCGTGACCCGATAGTGCACGACGCTCTGGGCGGCGAGGAACAAGGCCACGCGCGCGCTCGCCCGCTCCACCTTGGCGTCCACTGGACGGACGGTGTGCGGGGCAGGGTAGGGCGCGATCCAGGCCGCGAGGCAGACGATCGCGAGCACGACCGACAGCGCCTGCCGATTCATCGGCTTGCGCGTCTTCTTCGATTCTTCGGCCTCCGCTCGCTGCTTTTCCTGGATGTACTCGGCGACGAGGGACTGGACCTTCGAATCGGTGCGCTCGATCGGTCTGGGTGCAACGCGATGCATCGGGCTCGATCTCTCCACAGGCGAGTGGGCCGCCGCTTGGTCGGCAGTTCCCTTCGGGAGAGCATCGACGTTTCGGCGCCGGCACTTGAGTGCGCCGGCGGGCCCCTATGCCGAGGCGGGTCGGGTGGTTAGAATTGTCGTCCGTACCGAGTCGAGGCTGGGTAGCTCAGGTGGTTAGAGCACGGCACTCATAATGCCGGGGTCGCCGGTTCGAATCCGGCCCCAGCTATCATCCCCAATCGTCACCTCCCGCCGTTGGGAGTGAACGCCATTTCCGCCGACGCCGACCCCGCAGGGTCGGCGTTTGCATTTCTGGTGTGTGGCTGAGCCTTTCGCCCAGTCCACCGTTAGTGAGCCTCCCGCACCACCCAGCTGCCGTCCTGGCTCCGTCCGCCGTACCCCCCGCTGAGACTCTGCGAAGAGCTCTCGTTCGCGCAGAAGTGGAACGGGATTCGCTGGGCGTGTACGGAACTGGTACCGCTCGCCGACCGACGATTCTCCTGCTCCGGCCTACGTCCATGTCCCTCATACGACGCCCGCTGACCATTGCGATCCTCGCTGCCCTCATCGCCCTCCCCGCGCACGCGCAGGGTGGAGCGGCCGGCGGTGACGGCATCGCACCGCTGGCGCCGTCGCGAGGGGTCGCCGAGCTCCCGCGCGTCCTCCCGCCGCTGCTGCGCGCGCTCGCCGACAAGGCGTGCAGCCGCACCCTCAAGGACGGCGGCGACCTGCAGGGGGCGCTGAACAAGGCGAAAGGGGGTGACGTCATCTGCCTCGCATCCGGCGGTCGTTACGTCGGCAACTTCACCCTCCCGTCGCGCCCCGACACGGGCTGGGTCGTGGTCCGAACCGATGTACAAGCCTCCGACGTCGCCGAGGCGGGGTCGCGCGTGCGCCCGTCGAAGAGCGACCCGCTGGCGAAGATCATCGCCAAGTCGACCGACTTGTCGGGAAGCGCGCTACGCGTCGGACCGGGCTCGCACCGCTGGTACCTCGCGCTCCTCGAGATCACGACCGACTCCACCGCACCGCAGGGGCCGACGGCGCTCATCGCCTTCGGCGGTGGCGGCGACGCCCGCGACGCATCCCGCCTCCCGTCCGACCTGGTCCTCGACCGGGTCTACGCGCACGGGTGGGCGCAGCAGACGCTGCGACGCTGCCTCGCGCTCAACAGCGGCGCCGCCGCCGTCGTCGACTCCTGGCTCGACGAGTGCCATGAGAAGGGTGCCGATTCGCAGGCAATCGCCGGTTGGGGAGGGCCCGGGCCGTACCTCATCGAGAACAACACGCTGGCCGGTGCCGGCGAGAACATCATGTTCGGCGGTTCCGATCCCAGCACGCCTGGACTCTCCCCGTCCGACGTCGTTCTTCGCCGCAACCACATCACCGCTCCCGCCGACTGGAAGGGGCGCTGGACGCGCAAGAACCTCGTCGAGACGAAGAACGTGCGCCGCTACCTGATCGAGGCGAACGTCCTCGACGGCTCATGGTCCGACGGGCAGGATGGATGGGCGATCATCCTCAAGAGCGCGAACCAGGGCGGGCGTTGCACCTGGTGCATCAGCGCCGACATCGTCGTCAGGCGCAACCTCATCCGGAACGTCGGCGCCGGCATCAACGTGAACGGGCGCGGGGGAGACCGTCGCAACATCGACTCGCTGTCACAACGTATCGAGATCACCGAGAACTACATCGAGAATGTCGGCGTCCCGCCGTACACCGGCGTCGGCCGCCTCCTCATGATCCTCACGGGGACCGAAGGGCTGCTCATCTCGCAGAACACCTTCCTCTCCCCGGCAAACGCCCCACTCGCGGCGGCGATCGTGCTTGGCGGGCGCAACCAGCCGTCAGCCACCCGCCTCACCTTCGAACGCAACGTCCTCTCGCACGGGCGCTACGGCGTGGTAGGGTGCGGCGGTCCCAAGAACATGATGGAGTGCCTCCCCGGTGCGCGCCTGCAAGGAAACGTCCTCGTCGGTCGCGGGAGTCCCGAGGACCGCTTTCTCAACGGCTTCAGCGTCGCCGGATCCGAGGGCGGGGCGCTCGCGCGCGCCGGGGTGCAGCGCGCCACGGTTGAACGTGCGACGGCGGGTGTGGTGGTCGCGCGCTGATTCGCGGTGCTCGAAGCCTGCGTGAAACGACCTCGCGCGGCCACTCCACCGAGCGCCAGGCGCACGAGGCCTCGAGCCTGGTTAGGGAGTCGCCAGCGCCACGTCGGGACTCAGTCGTGCGAAGGCTCGGTGAGCCAATCGCGCGGGCGCAGCATCACGAGGAAGTCGGCTTCGGGTGAGCCGTCCTCGAAGGTCGGCGCGTAGTCCCAGCTTGCATCTGGCGGGAGGCTCATCAGCACGCTCTCGGTCCGCGCCCCCGTCTGCAAGCCAAAGATCGTCCCGCGGTCGTGCACGAGGTTGAACTCCACGTAGCGCCCGCGGCGCAGTCGCTGGAAGTGAATCTCGCGCTCGCCGTACGCATCATCGCGGTGGCGATCGACGATCGGTGCGTACGCTACCTGTAAGGCGTGCGCCACTCCCCGCCCGAAGTCGAACCAGCCATCCGCGTCCATCCGGCTCTCATCTTCGGACGGTCGCACGTGATCGTAGAAGATCCCCCCGATCCCGCGCGCCTCGCCGCCGCGATGCGTGTTCACGAAATAGCGGTCGCACCACGCCTTGAAGCGCGGATAGAGCGACGGGTGATGTCGCGCGCACATGTGGTGCAGCGCGACGTGGAAGTCGCGCGCGTCGCGCCACTGCGGTTGGAATGGCGTGAGGTCTGTTCCGCCGCCGAACCAGCTGTCGACCACCTCTCCTGCTTCGTCGCTGATCTCGAAGTAGCGCACGTTGAAGTGCACCGTGGGGATCATCGGGGAGCGCGGATGCACCACGATGCTCACGCCGCTCGCAAAGAACTGCAGCGCGCCGGCGTTTTCCGGATAGCGTCCGCCGAGTCGCTTTGCAGCCTCGCCCGGGAGATTTCCCCACACCGTCGAGCGATTCACCCCCGCCTTCTCGAACGTGGCGCCGTCGATCATCACCCGCGACACACCGCCACCACCGCCCTCGCGCTCCCATCGATCCTCGCGAAACGCGCCGCCGCCATCCAGGCGCGTGAAGAAGTCGACGAGCGTCTCGTGTACCTCGATGGTCCACATCGCCGCGCGGCGTCGCGACGCCGAGAGCCCGGCGAGCGGGGTGGTGAGCGGGCGGGCGGTCGGCGGGGGCGCGGTCATCTGCAAATCGTTTGTCAGGCCGACGCGGGCCGGAACGCCTTCACCGTGTCGACGAACGCACGGGCATTCTCCACGGGCGTGTCGGGGAGTACGCCATGCCCAAGGTTTGCGATGTACCCCGGGCCGTACAGCTCCTGCAGCATCCGCTCCGTCCTCTCCCGCACGTCGTCGGGTGTGCCGAAAAGCGCGCACGGATCGAGATTTCCCTGCATCGCCTTTCCGTGCGCGAATGCAACCATGCGCGCGGTCTGCGCCGGCGTTTGCCAGTCGATCCCCAGGACGTCGGCTTCGCTCTCCGCGGCCATCCGCTCAAGCGATGCTCCCGCTCCCGGCGCAAAGCTGATAACGGGCACTCCCGTCTCGCGCCTAACGTGTTGTACGGCCTGACGCACGTACGGAAGCGCGAACTCGGCGTACTCCCTGGGCGCGAGCGCGCTCGCCCACGAGTCGAAGACCTGGACGATCTGCGCCCCCGCTTCGACCTGCGCCACGAGGTAATCGGCGACCACTTCCGTGATCCGCTCGAGCAGGTCGTGAAGGAGCGCCGGCTCCGAGAACATCAGCTTCTTCACGACGTGGAAGTGCTTGGTCCCCTCACCCTCGATCATGTAGGAGGCCAGCGTCCACGGTGCGCCAGCGAAGCCGATCAGCGGTACGCGCCCATCGAGCGCACGCCGCGTGAGGCGCAGCGCTTCGAGCGTGTAGGCAATCGATTCGTGCACGTCGGGTGCGGCGAGTGCGCGCACGGCGGCGCGCGTGCGGATCGGGGAAGGGAAGTGCGGTCCCGATCCCTCATCCATCACGAGGTGCATCCCCATCGCCTCGGGGATCACCAGGATGTCGCTGAAGATGATCGCCGCATCGACCCCGACCAGGTCGACGGGTTGCAGCGTGACTTCGGTGGCAAGTTCCGGCGTGCGCACCATCGTCAGGAAGTCTGCACGCTTGCGCACTTCGCGGTACTGCGGGAGGTAGCGTCCCGCCTGGCGCATGAACCAGACAGGCGGGCGCCCCTCGTTCACGCCACGAGCGGCGGCGAGGAGTCGCGGAAGCGTCGCATCGGGCGGGGCGCCGTCGATCGTTGATTGCAGGGCAGTATCCATGTCGGGGAGCGTCGGCGCAGAACGCCGCACGAGATTCAGGAGGGCGTGCTGGCCGGCAGCTCCGTCAGCTGCTCGAGCGGTGTGACCTGGTCGAACAGGCGCATGAGAGATCCCGTCAACGCTTCCGTGGATTCGCCGCGCATCATCGCACCGCGCAACTCGATCATCGGGCGCGCCAGCACCTTGGCAACGATTCGCTCGGCGGTGCGCTGGGCGACCAAATCACCCGAAGCGAACGCCACCTCGCGCAGGCACACGAGCTCGAGGACCTTGCGCAGCGGACGAATCGCCTCGCGTGCCGACGCCGCCGACATCCACGTCATGAAGTCTTCCAGCTCTTCGCCGACGATGTCCTCGGCTTCTGGAACGCTGGCGATGCGGTCGCGCTCCGCGGCAGCGAGCACCGGACGCAATGCATCGAGATCGACGATGACCGCCCCGCCCTGGTCCGCGACCGCGGGCTCCACGTTGCGCGGCATCGAGAGGTCCACGAGCAGGAGTGCGTGTCGCTCGGTGTGCGAGTCGCGGCGCGCGCCCTCGAGCGGTTCGTTGCAGACGATCGGCGCGGTCGCGGAGGTTGCGATGATCGCGGCATCGGCAAGCGCCAATTCACCGTAGAGCGCTTCGAGCGGCGCTGCGCGACCGCGTACGGCCTTCGCGAGGTGTTCGGCACGCCCCATCGAGCGGTTGATGAGGACGAGGTCACGGGCACCGAGCTTCGTCAGCTGGCGTGCGGCCCGCTCACCGGTCTTTCCACATCCCACCACGACGACGCGCGCGGCGGCCAACGATCCAAAGCGACGAGCCACGACGGCGGCAGCCTCGGCGCCGACGGAGTGGCGCCCGCTGGAGAGCCCTGTCTCGGATCGCGCACGCTTTCCGACATGCAGCGCCCGCTCGAAGAAGCGGTGGAGGATCGAGCCCGCCCCGCCTTGCACGGCGCCGAGGCGATACGCATCGCGCAGCTGCCCGAGGAGTTGCCCATCGCCGAGCACCTGCGACTCCATCCCTGCAGCGACACGGAAGAGGTGATGCACCGCGTCACGCCCCGTCCGACGCTTCGCCGCGCCGAGGAGCTGCCGTGCCCCCGTGGCCGATCCCATCCACCGGCGCGCGAGCTGCCAATAGACCTCTTCGAGATCCTCGGCGCCATCGACCGGCTGCCAGACGTACAGCTCGCTCCGATTGCAGGTCTGCACGGCGACCAGCTCCTGCCGCGCCGCTCGATCGACCTTGGCGTAGAGCCGCTCCAGCCGTTCGGGGCTGAAGTGGAAGAATTCCCGCGTGCTGACATCCGCGAAGCGATAGTCGACGGCGAGGGAAATCAGCATCGGATCAGGTCCGCGTGAAGGGCGCGTTCAGTCGCACGATGGCCCGGTTGAGCACCGATGCGAACGAGACCCACAGGAGATACGGCAGGATCAGCAAGGCGGCGTGTGTATCCGCCGGCCAGGTTGCCAGCATCACACCAACTATTGAAAGCCAGAGCAGGACGACTTCCCTGAGTGCCCAGTCGGGGCGGCGCTTGCGGAAGAAAAGCACGCTCCACCAGACATTCGCCGCGAGGTTCACCCCCCACGCGGCGAGATAGACGCTGCGCTGGTTCGGCGAGGCGGCCGGCCACGCCCGCGCCGCCGACCAGATGCAGAACGCGTAGACCGTCGTCCACGCCGGACCGAAGGCCCAGTCCGGGGGCTGCCACGAAGGCTTGATCAGTTCGCGATACCAGCGCCCGAGCTCCGTCGCGCGCGCGCCGGTCACGGCCACGAGCACCGCGACCGCGCCGGCCACCAGCGCCGGCGATTGCAGCGTGTCGCTGATCCCCATCACGCCGTGGCAAGGCCGGTGAGGTGCGCGACATTCTTGAGGAAGATCCGGAGGTGCGCCATCGGCTTCGCGCGCACCAGTCGCTTGTTCATGTAGGCATCGAAGGTCAGGCGCTGCACGTCGTGGTCGCGACAGATCGCCACAAAGCGCTCGCGGCGCGACTCGTTATGGTACCAGTAGTGCTGCATGATGCGCAGCACGCGGAAGACCTGCCCGTGCTCGCGCATGAAGTGCTTGCGCGCCATCGCCAGCTGCGCCGGGTTGCGCGTGGTGAGCGCGGCGGCGATGGCGTTGGCCGCCCACCGTCCGCCGGTCATCGCGTAGAAGATCCCCTCGCCCGACGCCGGTGCGACCACCCCCGATGCGTCGCCGGCCAGGACCACGTTGCGCCCGTCGTCCCAACGGCTAAGCGGGCGAAGCGGAATCGGAGCTCCCTCGCGCCGGATCGTGCGCGTGGCGTCGAGTCCCGTCTGCTGCCGCAGGTCGTCGACCGCCTTCTTGAGCGTGAATCCCTGTTCGAAGCTCCCGGTCCCCACGCTCGTCGTCGCACCGTGCGGGAAGATCCAGGCGTAGAAGTCGGGGGAGAGTGCTCCCCGGTAGTACACGTCGCACCGCGTGGGATCGAAGTCGGTCGCTCCGCTCTTCGGCGACTCGATGATCTCGTGATAGGCGAAGACGCGCTCGACCTCCTGCGCCTGCGGAATCGCCTGACGAGCGACCGCCGAGAGCGCGCCATCGGCTCCAACGACGTAGCGCGTACGCACGCGCGCCACTTCACCGTGGCGCGAGTTCCCCTTGGTGTAGGTGAGCACCACGTCGCCGCCGTCGGTGCGCATCATCGACTGGAAGATCCCCACGCGCCGGTCGGCTCCCGCCTGGGCCGCGCGCACGCGAAGCCATTCGTCGAAGACGTCGCGGTCAACCATCCCCACGAAGCCATCGCCGACCGGAATGTCGACGTTGCGCCCGCGCGGGGAGATGATCCTCGCACTGTGGATCCTCGCGACGAGCAACTCGGCGGGGACGTCGAAGTCGCGCAGGAGTTGCGGCGGCACTGCGCCACCACAGGGCTTCACGCGCCCCGCCTTGTCGAGCAGCAGGACCGACATGCCACGCCCGGCCAGCTCATGCGCTGCCGTTGCGCCTGCGGGTCCCCCGCCCACCACCACGGCATCGAATCGCTCCATCGTCATCCCGTCATCTCCTCCGGCACGCGAACGGCCGGCCTGCTCAATCCGTAGGGCGCCACCTGCTGCCACACAAAGTCGGGAATGCTCCGTCGCATCCGGTGCGGACGCTCGCGCTGCATCGTGATCACGCCTTCGGCAGCCTTCATCTCGACCCGCGCGCGTGCAAACTCGAGTCCCTTGGGGCCAAAATGCGTCTGCATCCAACCGATGATCGGTCGCGCCCACTTGGGGGCGCGGCGAAGAGGAAGGCCGTCACGCGCCTCTTCCATCACGCGCACGAACAGCCCCACCGCCTTCTGTCGCGCGCCGCGCGACGTCAGCGGCGTGAGTTGCAGCTCCTCGTGCAGCAGCCCGAGCAGCTCGAGCCCGCGTGTGTTACGCACGATCAGCCACTGCTCCCCGCTCCCTCCCATGTAACCGACCGTGATGTCGGCCAGCGTATTCGTGTAGTCGAAGCAGCTGCGACACGCGGAGGGGAAGAAGTCGGAGGGAAGGGTCGAGAGCGGAAGTTGGATGAATGGGATCCGTGTGGTCGACCCATCGCGATAGCGGATCTCGACCTTCATGTCGGGCATGAATTCGAGATACGTCACGTCGGCGGGGCGCGGACTGACGAGCGAGAGGAAGGTGTGAAAATTCTCGGTGGTCGTGTTATCGCTGCACGGAGTCCCGATCACCAGGAGGCGCTCGAGACCAAGCGACCGCTCGAGCGCCCGCACGGCATGCACCTGGCACGGCACGCCGACAATCGCGAGGCGTCGATACCCGAGCTGCACGGCCCGCTCCAGCATCGCCAGCACCGGGGAGAACCCCATCTTCATTCCACGACACTTCGACATTTCCCGCGGATCGGTCACGAGCATCGGCTTCGGTGCCCACTGATCGTCCGCTTGCGACGCGGTAGCGATCACGGCGTCGACCATGCCGCGCTCGAGGAGCAGGGCGCCGAGTCGCGTGGTGATTCCAGTCCACTGCGCACCGGCGAGCGGGGCGCGAAGACGAGCGCGCACCATGCGCACATACGGTCCGAAGTGCAGCTCGTCGCCGCGCGCCGCGTCGCGGCTGCGTCCGTGTACCTGCCGCTCCAACTCGTCGTAGCGGGGATGAATGAACTGGCAGGCATTGCCACAACGATGCGCCCACCCGGTGCGCGAGAGCCCGCAATCCGTGCACACCGCACGCGCGCGCGGTGGGGCGAACGGGGCATCCGCGTCGAGGATGGGAAGCACGGCGGCGCGCGTCATCACTGGCGATACGCGAGGATGACGTCGCCGCGGTGCGCCGCATCGACGTCGGCGACGGTTCGCGCATTGGCGATTCGCCACGCAAGCCACGCGGCACCGACGAACAGCGCCGACTCGGTTGCAAAGACCACGGCGTAGCCGACGCGAACGTGCCCGAAGACGTAGATCGCCACATCGGACGCTATGCCGCCGATCGTTCCGCCGATTCCGTAGGCGAGCGCTTGCGCCGCGCCGTAGACGCCGAGCCGAAGCCCGACTCCCTCGCCGCGCGGGCCGTGTGTCATTCCCATCATCGCCCCGAGCGCCCCGACGGCAAAGACTCCATTGGCCGCTCCCAGCGTGAATACGGTGACGCGAAGCGCTTCCGCCCCCGCCGTAGCGGGAAGCAGCGCCAGCGTGCTGAGCGCGATCGCCGACGCCATGCACCCGAACGCGGCCCAGGCGCGAAGCGTCCCGACACGAGCGCTCAGGAGCGCTGCCGCGATCATCCCCATCAGCACACCGGCGTGCTGAGCCCCCGACAGTCGCGTCGAGGCGCCCGGCGTGAGCCCGAACACGCGCCCGGCGAACGGCTCGAGGATCAGATCCTGCATCGAGTACGCAAGCATCGCCACGAAGACAAACACGGCGAAGCGAACGGTCGCCGGTTCTCCCGACACGCGCCGCCATGCCTCGCGGAACGACGGCGCCGCGGACGCGGGCTGCGTCGACTCAGCCTTCGGCCAGCGCGCCTCGAGCCCTGCCATTCCGACGACCGCCAGCAGCAACGCCACCCCGCACACGACGGCCGACACGACCACGAGGCGGCGCATCGAGAACGGCTCGAGCGCACTCCCCGCGGCACCCGCCGTCACCGCGATCCCCAGAATCATCATGATCCAGAGAAGCGCAGCCGCCCCGCCGCGATGGCGCGCTTCCACGCGCTCGGCGACCATCGCCAGGAGCGACGTCCCCGAGGCGCTCATGCCGAGCCCGATGAGGAGGAAGGCCACGACGGCCAGGGGCATCCCCACGAGCGGACGCGTCGCCGAAAGGGCAACCGCCGCGGAGGCGAGCACTCCGCCAGCTGCAAGCACCGCAGTCCCGCCGAGAATCCATGGCGCACGCCGTTGCTGCCGGTCGGACTCGTAGCCGAATCGCGACCGCGCCATCTGTATGAGGAAATGCAGCGCCACGAGAACCCCGGGAACGGTTGCCGGAAGCGAGAGCTCCACCACCATCACCCGGTTCAACGTCGACGTCATCAGCGCGGCGACCGCGCCGATCGCAACCTGCGCGAGCCCGCAGCGCGCGACGTTGAACCACGAGGTGCGCGGTGTCTCGCTCACGCCGCCCCCAGCGCGCGAAGTCCAAACGCGCTCACCATCATCCCCGACACGTACACGGGGACGCCTAACGCGCTGTACCAGAGCGCGCGAGCGCTCACGTCACCCAGGAAGCGCCGCATCATCGGCAGCTGCACCGCGACCAGGAGGGCGACGATCGTTGCCTGCGTCGTGAGTCCGAGGCGCAACTCTACCGCGATCACCGCAAGCTGCGCGGCGAGCATGATTGCGCAGGCCACCACCGCGGCGCGTTGCTCGCCCAACTGCACCGGAAGCGAACGGACCCCAGCCACGCGGTCGCCGCCGACGGACTTGAAGTCGTTGAGCGTCATGATCCCGTGCGCTCCCAGGCTGTAGAGGAGCGCGACCACCACGGTCGGCCAGGGGAGGGTAGTGCCGCCGATCAGGACAGCGGCGCCGCAGATCCACGCCAATCCCTCGTACGACAGACCGACGGCGAGGTTGCCCCACCAACCGTTCTGCTTGAGACGGACCGGAGGCGCGCTGTAGGCCCATGCCGAAACGAGGGCCAGCGCCGTCGCGCCAAAGCCCAGCGGGCCAAGAACCGCTCCGAGTGCGAGCGAGAGCAGCGTCCAGAGCGTCGCGAAGACGAGCCCGAGGCGTCCAGGGACTCGACCGCTGGGAATCGGACGATTCGGCTCATTGAGCCGATCGACGTCTCGATCGAACCAGTCGTTCACCACCTGACTCGCGCCGCACACCATGGGACCTGTCACCAGGACTCCGAGCAGGAGAACACCGAGTCGGCTCGAAAGAGGCACGCCGGTCGACACGGCACCGCACAGGAACGCCCACATCGGAGGAAACCACGTTACCGGTTTGAGCAGCTCGAGGAGCGCTCGCATCGGGACCCCCCGATCGGCCTGTAATTTTCGCTCTACGGCACTGACTGTCAACATTTATTGACACCTGAGGCACAAAAAAACCTGGCAGGAATGAGCTTCCTGCCAGGTCGGGTAGGTGATCAGTCGCTGACTTCGGCTTCCGCGGTATCGGCGGGGACGAGCTTGTGACGGCGCAGCTTGATGTAGAGACTCTGGCGGCTGAGTCCGAGGAGTTCGGACGCCGCCGTACGATTGTCGCCGGTCAGGACGAGCGCGGCCTCGATGAAATGACGCTCGACGAGATCGACCGTGTCGCGCAGGAGTTCGGGGAGCGAGACGCGTCCCACGAGATCGGTGAGCTGCTCGACCGCCTGCGTGAGGTCGCGTGCCCCCTGCGGCGCGGCGGTCATCCGGCGGCTCACGTCGCGTACCACGAAGCCGATGCATGGAACGTCGGCCTCGGCGGCGCCTGCTGCGGAGAGTTCGACCTCGGTGCTGATGCCATGCTCACCGCGCGCGGCGGTGTGCAGGAGGCGCACCGCGCCGTGCTGCTTGAGCGTGGAGAGAATGACGGAGAGATCCGCGCCCGGACGCCCGATCCAGTCGCTCAGGGGTCGTCCCACCGCCTGCGCCGACGACGAAAGCTGGCAGAGATCGAGGAACGAGCGATTGCAGCTGAGGATCGTCCCGTCCAGGTCCGTCGCCACGAAGCCATCGGGCGACGTTTCGAGGAGCTGCAGCGTGTTGGTCCGCATGCGCTCATCGTCGCTCGGCGGGACGCTCCCCGCGGTGAGCAGACGGACGAAGTAGAGCGTCGACGATTCCTGCCGGAAACACGAGACCGAAACGCGTGCCTCGCGCCCGTCCGTCAGCTGCACACTGGTTTCGCTCACGCGTCCCGACATGCGGGCCGTGACCAGCAGTTCGTTCAGCTCGCGGGTCGAATCGGCCTCGAGGTCGAAGGGGAAGGCCTTCCCCAACAAACGATCGGGAGATGTCCCGAAGAAGCGGCCGGCCGCGGCGTTGGCATCGACTACCCGACGCGTCGAGGAATCGACCACCACCACCGGCTCCGCCGAGTGATGGAAGAGGAGGCGGTAACGCGTCTCGGTGTGGCGCAGGCGCCAGTACGAGCGCTCCATCTCCTGCTGCGTCTCGACGAGGCGGTGCTGCAGCGCCGACATCGCGCGCAGGTCGCGCCCTACCGCGATGGTGCCGCTCTTGTCGCCGAGTCGGAGCGTGGTGTAGGCGATCGGGAAGTCGGAACCGTCGGGGCTCACGTGGTTCAGCTGGCGGCGCATCGACAGCCCGTGCAGCGCAGAGTCGCGCAGGAGTGCCTCGGCCTTCGACTTCGTTTCCGAAGTGACGGTGTCGACGAATCGCTTGCCGAGCCAGCTGTCGGCGACCCCCAGCGCAGGATCGCTGCTCGAGATCGTGATGTTGCGGATGACGCCGCCGTCATCCACCAGCAACGCGAGGTCGCTGGTCGCTGCGACAAGCTGCGCCGTGCGCTCCGCATCGAGCGGCGCCCACGTCGAACCTGTCGGAGTAAAGCCAGGTCCCAGCGAAGAACCCGTCGAATCCTTCATTTGCCGAGAGACGCGTCCGCGAGAAGTTGATGCGCGACCCGAACCCCGTCCTGCGGGTCGGTGGCGCGCGCGTCAGCACCCAGGAGCTTCACCGCGTCGCGATGCTCATTGACGGCATGGCCGCCGATAAGAATACGCACGCCAGTGTTCAGCGAATTCCGACGCACAGCGGCGATCTCGTGCCGGAGCGGTAACAGGGCGTCATCGCGAGAAACCGACAGCGCCACGATATCGAACCATTCCGATCTCACCAGCTCTGCGGTGTTCACCTCTTCCACGGGTGGGCCGATGACCACCCCCCAACCATCCGAATAGAAGAACTCGGCTACTATATATAACCCGAGGGTGTGATGTTCGCCGGGTAGGGAAGAGACAATTATTCGCCCGGGCGACGAATATCGCCCTTGGGTATGCGCCTGCTGCTGCCCGAGCTCGCGGAGAATCCGCTGGAGCCGTCCGGTGGCGACGGTTACGTCGACGAATCCGCAGTCGTCGCGATACCACATCTCGCCCATGGTGTTGGCAGCCGGGGCGAGCAGGTCCATCATGATCACGTCCGGGGTCAGCCCGGCGTGCAGGAGCGTGCGGACGATCTCGAAGGCGACGTCGTCGTTCCGCGAGCGAATCCCTTCCACGAACTCCCGGAAGGTGCGCCGGTCGATGTCGCCGCGCTCCCTGGCGTGCTCACGCCCCCACGGGATGCTCCCGGTTCGGTGTGACATGAGGAGACGCGGGATCACCTCTCGCTCGATCGTGCGGTCGAGCGCCCCCGCATCCGTGGGGCGCTGGAATCCCGTCGCCCGCTGCGCCTCGTGCTCCTGCATGTCCACCTCGTGGGGCTCGCGCCCCATTCGGGTAGGGTGACGCCGTCATTCGAGTGGGTCGAATGCGAGACCAACTTCGGGACGTCACCCAATTTTGTCAACGTTGATTTACGTCAAGTGTATTGACCACTGCCGAGTGTCAACCTATCGTAGCGCGTCCGACGCTTCGCCAGACCTCGACTGTCAACCAATCGCGACATGCGCGAGGAGAGCTTGCCCCACTCCCTCCGATCCACGGCGCAGACCCGACCGCTGTACTCGCCGGACGAGCGGGCGCGGCGCGACGCGTCGCCGTGGACCAAGGTGCAGGGGGTGCTCGCGGCAGTCCAGTTCATCGTCTTCCTCGTCTCGCTCGCCCTCGTGGTCCGCTGCCTCATGAAGGGGGTGGGCGCCGAGGCCGCCAACGCCTCGGTACTCGCCAAGACGGTGACCCTCTACACGATCATGGTCACCGGGGCGCTCTGGGAGCACGACGTCTTCGGCCAATACCTGTTCGCGCCGTCCTTCTATTGGGAGGACGTGGTGAGCATGGGGGTGATCGCGCTGCATACCGCCTACCTCGTGCTGCTCTGGCGCGGCGCGGGGACGACGACGCTCATGATCGTGGCGCTCGTGGCCTATGCCACGTATGCCGTGAACGCCGCACAGTTCGTCGCCAAGCTGCGGCGTGCGCGACGTGACGCCCCGCGCCCCGCGCTGACATTGCAGCCGGCGGAGCGCTAGGTGGCCGCCCCCGCACTGGTCCCGTGCGATGCCACGGAGGCGACCGACCGGAACCTTCCGGTCCTGCGCGAGCGCGGCCAACGCGAGGTCTTTTGCGGGCTCACCAGCATCGTCTGGATGCACCGCAAGCTGCAGGACGCCTTCTTCCTCGTGGTGGGCTCGAGGACCTGTTCGCATCTCGTGCAATCCGCAGCCGGCGTGATGATCTTCGCCGAGCCACGATTCGCGACCGCAATCCTCGAGGAGCGCGACCTCGCCGGCCTCGCCGACTGCAACGATGAGTTGGACCGCGTGGTGGGGCGCCTCCTCGAGCGCCGCCCCGACATCCGCACGCTCTTCCTGGTCGGCTCGTGCCCGTCGGAAGTCATCAAGCTCGACCTCCAGCGCGCGGCGCAGCGTCTCTCGGTCGAGTTCGCGGGGAAGGTCCGCGTGCTGCACTACTCGGGGAGCGGGATCGAGACGACGTTCACGCAGGGCGAGGACGCGTGCCTCACCGCGCTCGTTCCCGAGCTCCCGACGCTCGAATCGGACGCGCCCCGTGTCCTGGTGGTCGGCACGCTCGCCGATGTCGTGGAGGACCAGTTCGCGCGCATCTTTGCATCGTTAGGGATCGCCGACCGCGTCGACTTCTTTCCGGGACGGAGCGCCGCGGCGCTCCCGGCCATCGGCCCCGCAACGCGACTCCTCGTCGCGCAGCCGTTTCTCGGTGAAACGACCCGCGCGCTCGTTCGGCGCGGCGCGAGCGTCGTGCGCGCTCCGTTTCCCTTCGGTGTCGAAGGGACCAGCGCGTGGATACGGGCGGCGGCGTCGGTCTTCGCCGTCGAGGCGTCGATCGTGGACGATGTGTTGCGCCCGGCCGAGGCGCGAGGACGCGCAGCGGTCGGACGCTATCGTCGATGGCTCGACGGGCGGCGCGTCTTCTTCTTCCCCGATTCTCAACTGGAGATTCCCCTCGCGCGCTTTCTCGCGCGCGAGTGCGGCGCGGAACTGCTCGAGGTCGGGACGCCCTACCTCGATCGTCAGGCGGCCGATGTGGAACTCGGGCTTCTCCCGAACACGGTGCAGCTCAGCGAGGGGCAGGATGTCGATCGGCAGCTGGATCGCTGCCGCGAACTTCGCCCCGACCTCACCGTGTGCGGACTTGGGCTCGCCAATCCGCTGGAGGCCGAAGGGCTTCGCACGAAGTGGTCGATCGAACTGCTCTTCTCCCCGACGCATGGCTACGAGCAGGCCGGCGACCTCGCCGAGCTCTTCGCACGTCCGCTGATGCGCAGCGAACGCTTGAGGATGTGACGCATGAAGCTCACGGTGTGGACCTACGAGGGACCGCCACACGTTGGCGCGATGCGCGTCGCCACGTCGATGCGCGGCCTGCACTACGTCCTGCACGCACCGCAGGGGGACACCTACGCCGACCTGCTCTTCACGATGATCGAGCGCCGGGATCGCCGTCCTCCCGTGACCTACACGACGTTCCAGGCGCGAGACCTCGGCGGCGACACCGCCGAGTTGTTCAAGCGCGCCGTCCGCGATGCCTACGAGCGCTTTGCGCCCGAAGCGATGATCGTCGGCGCCTCCTGCACGGCTGAGTTGATTCAGGACGACCCTGGGGGACTGGCCGCCGCATTGCAGCTGCCGATACCAGTGATCCCGCTCGAGCTCCCGGCCTACTCGAAGAAGGAGAACTGGGGGGCGAGCGAGACCTTCTACCAG
>CAZWVG010000080.1:19428-21857 GCA_964637355.1 uncultured Gemmatimonadaceae bacterium | reverse complement strand
CCGACATGGCGACGATCGACTGGGCGATGACGACGATCGGCGGCTTCCGCATGGGTCCCTTCGAGCTGATGGACTTCATCGGGCACGACGTGAACTATGTCGTGACCGAGAGCGTCTGGACGGCGATGTACTACGACCCGCGCTACCGTCCCTCGCTCACACAGAAGCGCCTGGTGGAGGCGGGGTTGCTGGGACGAAAGTCGGGGCGCGGTTTCTACGACTACAGCGATGGTGCAACTCGGCCGGCGCCGGTCGAGGACGCGACGCTCGGCGGGATCATCGTCCGCCGAATCGTCGCGATGCTGGTGAACGAGGCGGCCGACGCACTCTACCTGCGGATTGCCAGCGCCCCGGACCTCGAGCTGGCGATGACCAAGGGAGTCAACTACCCCAAGGGGCTCCTCGCCTGGGGGAACGAGATCGGGCTGGGGAAGGTGCTGGAGCACCTCGAGGCACTGCAGGCGGAAACGGGGGAAGATCGCTATCGCCCCTCGCCGCTCCTGCGCCGGATGGTTCGCAACGCCGAGCGCTTTCCGGTATGAGCGACTCTCCGCCGAACAGCGGCGCCTCCGAACGTGGTTCGGCACGTGCTTCCGCACGAGGTTCGGCGCATGGTTCGGCACATGGTTCGGCACATGGTTCGGCTGGTGCTGGCGCCCGTTCCGCAAACGAGGAGCAGCAGCTGGCGGCGCGTGTCACCGACCGCATGCTCGAGCACGACGCCTTCAGCCGCTGGCTGGGACTCGAGGTCACGCGCATCGCCCCGCGCGCCGCGACGTGCCGCATGACCGTTCGTGCGGAGATGGTGAACGGCTTCGGCGTCGCGCACGGCGGCATCGTCTACTCGCTCGCCGACTCGGCGTTCGCCTTTGCCTGCAACACCCACGGAACCGTGACGGTGGCGGTGGACAACACGATCACCTATCCCGCGGCGATCCGCCCCGGCGACGTGCTCACCGCCGAGGCGCACGAAGAAACGCACTCCAACCGACTCGGCTACTATCGCGTTGTAGTCACCAACCAGGATGCAGCGGTGGTGGCGATCTTCAAGGGGACGGCGTATCGCACCTCGCGTCCCCACTTTCCCGGTGAAGCTTCCCATGCGTGATGCCTACATCGTCGACGGCGTTCGGACGCCGATCGGCTCCTTTGGTGGCGCCCTGAGCGCCGTGCGCCCCGACGACCTCGCCGCGCATACGATCCGGACGCTCATGCAGCGCAACGATCGCGTCGAAGGGGAGAAGATCGTCGACGTGATCCTCGGTTGCGCCAACCAGGCCGGGGAGGACAACCGCAACGTCGCGCGCATGGCGGGGCTCCTGGCGGGGCTTCCGGTCACGGTGCCAGGGGAGACGGTGAACCGCCTCTGTGCCTCAGGGCTGAGTGCGGTGGCGCAGGCGGCGCGCGCGCTCAAGCTCGCCGAGGGCGATCTCTACATCGCGGGGGGCGTGGAGAGCATGTCGCGCGCCCCGTACGTGATGTCGAAGGCTGGCGCCGCATTCGCGCGCGACGCGCAGCTCTTCGACACGTCGATCGGCTGGCGCTTCGTGAATCCGGCGATGCGCGCGCAGTACGGCGTCGACTCGATGGGTGAGACGGCGGAGAATGTCGCCGAGCAGTGGAAGATCTCGCGCGAGGATCAGGATGCCTTCGCCCTGCGCTCGCAGCAGAAGGCGGCGGCGGCGCAGGCAGCGGGGCGTTTGGCCGAGGAGATCGTCGCGGTGGCAGCGCCGGGAGCGAAGCGTGGGACGACGGTCGATGTCTCGCAGGACGAGTTCCTCCGCCCCGATTCGTCGATGGCGGGGCTGGCCAAGCTGCGTCCTGCATTTCGCACCGATGGGAAGGGATCGGTGACGGCCGGGAACTCCTCGGGGATCAACGACGGCGCCTGCGCGCTGTTGCTGGCGTCGGAGCCGGCGCTCAAGCAGGAGGGGTTGGCGGCGGTCGCGCGCGTGGTGGCGAGTGCCGCGGCGGGCGTCGAGCCGCGCGTCATGGGGATCGGTCCCGTTCCCGCGACGCGCCTGGTGATGCAGCGGTCCGGATTGACGCTCGACGAGATGGACGTGATCGAGCTCAACGAAGCCTTCGCCGCGCAATCGCTTGCCTGCCTGCGCGAGCTGGGGATCGCCGACGACGACCCGCGGGTGAATCCCAACGGCGGGGCGATCGCGCTCGGGCATCCGCTGGGGATGTCGGGGGCTCGGCTGGCCCTGACCGCGGTCCGTGAGCTGCAACGCACCGGGAAGCGATATGCGCTCTGCACGATGTGCATCGGGGTGGGGCAGGGGTTTGCGATGATCCTCGAGCGGGTCTGAAGTCGCCGCATCCCGCCTGACGTTCCGGCGTGCGTGACGTATGCGCGCGCGTGACGTATGCGCGCGTGCGACGTATGCGCGCGTGCGACGTATGCGCGCGTGCGACGTGTGAGG
>CAZWVG010000080.1:0-19328 GCA_964637355.1 uncultured Gemmatimonadaceae bacterium | reverse complement strand
TGCGAGCGCGTGAGGTGCGAGCGCGTGAGGTGCGAGCGCGTGAGGTGCGAGCGCGTGAGGTGCGAGCGCGAGTGACCACGCGCACGCGTCCTCGTCTCGCGCCCCGCGTGTGGAGCGCGCGCGACGCCGGTCAGCCTCACGACAACGCGCCCCGCGCGAGCGCTCGCCCAATCTGTCCGAGCGCCGATCCCACCCTGTCCGAACTTCGGGCAGGATGACCGACCGCATCGTGCCGGCGACGCGAAGATTAGTGGAATATCACTTGCCTTTTCCCCGCTCGGGTGGCGTGGCGTGGTGCGGTCGGGACGGCGCGAGGGCGCCACTCCCGATTCAGACATCGAACCTGAGCGTGGGTCATGAAGCGAATGGCATGGAAGCGAGCAGCGGGGCTCATCGCGATCGCGCTGCTATCGGCATGTGGAACGGATTCCACGGAAACAACCGCGCCGCTGCAGGCGTCGAATGCGGACCACTCGCTGCTCGATGCCCTTACGCGCGTGCGACCGCTCAATCGCACGGTACCGCTCGACCGCGAGATCGAGGTCTCGGCGACCATCGGTGCGGCTGGCGGGACGCTCTCGATTCCTGAAACAGGCTTCGAGCTCACCGTTCCGCCGGGCGCCGTCCGTCGCGAAACTCATTTCACAGTTCGCGCGCTGGCGGGGGGCGCGGTCGCGTACGAGTTCGAGCCACACGGTACCACGTTCGAACGTCCGCTCATCGCCAACCAATCGCTCTACGGCACGAAGCCGGCGCTCGGCGCGCTGCAGGGGGCGTACTTCGCCGATCGCGCGCTGATCAATCCTGCCGGCACGTCGGCGCTGGTGAGCGAGTTGCTGGGTGGTGTGACGAGCCTGCTCGATCGTTCGTTCACCTGGCGCATCCGTCACTTCTCGGGATACATCGTGGCGTGGTAGGGGCGCGGGGTTAGCTTCCCCGCTCCCACTCCCACACACGCGTGATCTACTCCTTCAACGGTGTCACCCCGATCGTGCACGAGTCGGCCTTCGTGCATCCGCAGGCCGTGGTCACCGGTCACGTCTCGATCGGGCGCGACGTCTACATCGGCCCGGGCGCCGCGCTGCGCGGCGACTGGGGAGCGATCGAGATTGCCGACGGGTGCAACGTGCAGGAGAACTGCACGGTGCACATGTTCCCCGGCGTCACGGTCATCCTCGAGGAGTCGGCGCACGTGGGGCACGGAGCGATCGTCCACGGGGCGCGCATCGGACGCAATGCGCTGATCGGGATGAACGCGGTGATCATGGACAACGCTGTCGTCGGCGCGGGGAGCATCGTGGGCGCGCTCGCTTTCGTCCCCGCCGAGATGCAGATCCCCGAGCGCAAGGTCGTGGTGGGGAACCCGGCGCGCATCGTGAAGGACGTCTCTGACGACATGCTCGCCTGGAAGACCGAGGGGACGGCGCACTATCAGCGCCTCCCCGCCGCGTTGCACGCCACGTTGCAGCCGGCGGAGCCGCTGCGCGAGCGCCCCGAGGGGTGGGGGAGCGCAATCGTCTCGTCGTACCAGCCTTGGACGCGTACGAAGGGCGACGGCTGATGCCGCCAGTCCCTCGCGCGAAACACCAGGATGCGACGGTCCCGGCGCGCACGGCGCCGGGACTGCGTGTCCGAACTGCCTAACGCTTTCCGCCGGCCGGCGCGGGGCTCGCCTTCGAGTCCGGCGAGCGCTTGTCGTTCGCCCCGTACGCCGTCTTCGTCTTCGCGTCGTACCAGATGCTGTGGGCATCTCCCTGCGACTGCGCGGGGCGCTGCCGGAGCGTGTGCCCCATCTCGGCGAGCTCGAACTGCGCGGACGTGGAGATCGCGCCGTTCTCGAACTGTGTCACGTCGGGGAGCCACTGGTGATGGAGGCGCGGCGCGTCGACCGCGGCGCGCACCGGCAGTTTGTACGCGGTGACGCCGAGTACCACGTCGATCACCGTGTTGGGAATCGTGCGTCCGCCCGGCGAACCGGTCACGAGGAGGAGCTGGTTGTCGCGCGCTACGATCACCGGGGTCATCGAGCTGAGCATGCGCTTCCCGGGCGCGATGAGGTTGGCCGGCGTCCCGATGTCGCCGCGGACGCTGGTGTAGCCGGCCTTCTTGTTGAAGTCGCCCATCTCGTTGTTGAGCAGGAAGCCGGCGCCGCGCACGACGACCCCCGATCCGTAGCCCCCTTCGAGTGTGTAGGTCTGCGAGACGGCGTTCCCCTCGGCGTCGACCACCGAGAAGTGCGTCGTCTCGTTAGGTTCGCTGGCCGTGACGAGTTCCGGGGCGAGCGAGACCGAGCGCGTGGCGTGGAGCGGATCGATGCTTCGGGCGAGCGAGTCGGCGTAGTCCTTCGACGTGAGGCGCTCGATCGGAACGCTCACGAAGTCGGCATCGCCGAGGAAGCGCGCACGATCGAGGTAGGCCCGCCGCGCCGCCTCGATGCGGAGGTGCAGGAACTCCGGTTGGCTCCGTGCAAAGCGTTCGGCGCTGAGCGCCTCGAGCTGGTTGAGCGTCTCGATCAGCACCACACCGCCGGAGCTGGGCGGCCCCATCGCGATGATGTCGTTGCCGAGGTAGGTGCCGCGGATCGGTGCGCGCTCGACGGCCTGGTACTCGGCCAGGTCGCGCTTGCTGATCGCCCCGCCGTGCTCCTGCATCTGCGCGGCGAGTGAATCGGCGATCCACCCGGTGTAGAAGGCATCGGCGCCGCTGTCGGCGATTGCGCGCAGGGTGCGGGCGAGGTCGGGGAGGCGCAGGAGCTCTCCCGCTCGCCACGCCGCCCCGTTGGTCTTCCCGTACGCGGCGACGGACGAGGGGAAGAGGGCGAGCTTCCCGTCCTTGAGCTGATGATTGAGATCGGCGGAAAGATCGCGCGAGAGGCGGAATCCGCGAGCCGCGAGCTGCGCCGCCGGGAGGACGACCGTGCGCCACGGGAGCTTGCCGAATCGCTTGTGCGCCGCTTCGAGCCCTCGCACGGTCCCCGGCACGCCGGGGGAGAGCCACCCCGAGTCGGTGCGGGCGTAGGCGATCTCCCCGTCCGCCGTCTGGTACATCGTGGGAGTGGCGGTTAGCGGTGCCTTCTCCCGAAAGTCGAACGTGGTCGCCTCGCCGTTGGCCATGCGGACGACCATGAAGCCGCCCCCGCCGATGTTTCCGGCCGACGGATGCGTGACGGCGAGGGCGAAGGCGGTTGCGACCGCCGCGTCGATCGCGTTCCCACCGCGGGCGAGCGTCGCGGCGCCGATATCCGAGGCATAGTTGGAGACCGAGACGACCATCCCGCGCCGTCCGGCGACAGCTCCCTTGCCCGGGTAGACCTCTCGCGTCTTTGCCGCAGCCTTTTGCGCGAGCAACGGAAGGGGGGCGATCGAGCCGGCCAGGGCGATCGCGAGGAGGACCGCGGAGAGGCGCGTGCGTCGTGCCGGTCGCTGCGCGCCGCCGAGTGGCCGCAGCACATGGGCGAACATCGAGATTGGCATGCGGTCACGTTATCGCGGATCGACGAGCGCGGCTACCCGATACGCTGCGGACCGGCGCCGCTGTCGTCCCGGACCCCGCATTAACTTGAGGTCGTCGAGGGCGTTCGCCGCGCGACTGGCCGCCGAAGCCGGCGCCGCGTGCGGCCTTCGCCCGCGCCAACTCGGGATCGCCCGACGCCCCTGCGCGCGTCGCGGTCCACCTCGACCTCCATACCTCGATCAGGGCGTCCATGCGACTGCAGAATTTTGCACAGGGAGAGTGGGTGACCGGCTCCGGTGCCGGCACCGACCTCTTTCACGCGGTGACCGGTGAGAAGATCGCCGAAGCCGGGAGTGGCGGGCTCGATTTCGCGGCGATGCGCGAGTACGCGCGCACCGTCGGCGGGCCTCGCCTGCGGCGGATGACGTTCCACCAGCGCGCGCTGATGCTCAAGGAGCTCGCCAAGTACCTCGGCGAGCGGAAGGATGCACTCTACGCGTTGTCCACGGCGACCGGCGCCACCAAGGCCGACTCGTGGATCGACATCGATGGCGGGATCGGGACGTTCTACGTGTACTCGAGCAAGGGGCGGCGCGAGCTTCCTAACGAGTCGTTCTTCGTGGACGGCGCGGTCGAGGGACTTTCGAAGAGCGGCACCTTCGTCGGGCGCCACATCTGCGTCCCGCTGGAGGGTGTCGCCGTCCACATCAACGCCTTCAACTTCCCCGTGTGGGGGATGATGGAGAAGCTGGCGCCGTCGCTCCTCGCCGGCGTCCCGTGCATCGTGAAGCCGGCGACGCTCACCTCGTTCCTCACCGAGGCGGCGTTCCGGATGATGATCGAGTCGCAGATTCTCCCTGACGGGGCGATCCAGCTCATCTGCGGGAGTGCGGGGGATCTCCTCGATCACCTCGACTGCCAGGACGCGGTGGCGTTCACCGGCTCGGCGTCGACTGGGCTCATGCTCAAGGAGAAGAAGAGCATCGTGACCAACGCGGTGCGCTTCAACATGGAGGCCGACTCGCTCAACTGCTCGATCCTCGGTCCCGACGCGACGCCCGGCACGGAAGAGTTTGACCTCTTCATCAAGGAAGTGTCGCGCGAGATGACGAGCAAGGCGGGGCAGAAGTGCACGGCGATTCGCCGCACGATCGTTCCCGAAGCGGTGATGGACGACGTGATCGCCGCGCTCCGCAAGCGGCTGGGCGACGTGAAGGTCGGCGACCCGACGGCCGAAGGGGTGAAGATGGGACCGTTGGCCGGTCAGGCGCAGGTCGGCGAGGTGCGGCGCGCGCTCGCCGCGATCGGCGCGGGCGCCGAAGTCGTCTTCGGCGGTGGCGAGGCCGTCGGGCTGGTGAACGCCGACGCCGAGCGCGGCGCGTTCTTCCCGATCACGCTGCTGGCCTGCAACGATCCGTTTGCCGTCTCCGCTCCGCACGACGTCGAGGCGTTCGGACCGGTGAACACCGTCATGCCCTACACCACCACAGGCGACGCCATCGCGCTCGCCCGGCTGGGGAAGGGATCGCTGTGCGGCTCGCTCTTCACCGCCGACGATGACGTTGCGCGCGACGTCGTCCTCGGCACCGCGCCGTATCACGGGCGCCTCTACGTGATGAACCGCCACAGCGCCAAGGAGGCGACCGGGCACGGCTCGCCGCTCCCGCACCTGGTGCACGGTGGCCCCGGGCGCGCCGGTGGCGGCGAGGAGATGGGGGGGATGCGTGGCGTGATGCACTACATGCAGCGCACGGCGGTGCAGGGATCTCCGCAGACGCTCACCCGCATCACCAACGAATGGATTCCGGGAGCCGACCGCACGACCGACCGGGTGCACCCGTTCCGGAAGTATTTCGACGAGCTGGACATCGGCGACTCGCTCACGACGCATCGTCGCACGGTGACCGAGGCCGACATCGTGAACTTCGCGGGGCTGAGTGGCGACTTCTTCTACGCCCACATGGACGACATCGCCGCCAAGGACTCGCTCTTCGGGAAGCGGGTGGCCCACGGATACTGGGTGCTCTCGGCGGCGGCGGGGCTGTTCGTCGACCCCGCCCCCGGGCCGGTGCTGGCGAACTACGGGATGGACAACCTCCGCTTCACGAAGCCGGTGTACGTAGGGGACACGATCCAGGCGACGCTCACCTGCAAGCAGAAGACGCTCAAGGACACGCCGCCCGACGGCGTGCCGCAGGGAGTGGTGGCATGGGATGTGAACGTCAGCAATCAGGACGGCGAGATGGTCGCGACGTACACCATTCTCACCCTCGTCCGGCGCAAGTGAGCGACGCGCACGCGCGCTGAGGCCCGTGCGCGATCCCAGCGGTTGGTCACAGCGCTGGTGCAGTCGGGTTTGGGTGGACGCGGCGTGTCTCCCTGTACGGGGCGGTGGGAGGGATGGCGTGGGTGCGCCGATGGCGTAGCCGTTTGGCGCTGACTCTCTCCCAGCTCCGCGTTTCGCGTGTTAGTGTTCGACCGAGGGCGTTTCTTCAGCCGACGAGTGAGAGCATGTCACAGATGACCGCAATACCCGCCGGGCATCAGCGCTTCGTGGTCCCCACCGAGCAGCTCGATGCCCTTGTGCTCATTATCGATGACGAGCCGCAGATTCGCCGGGCGCTCGGGGCCGTGCTCGAGGAGCGCGGCGCGCGCGTCGTGGACGCGGCAACCGGAAACGAGGGACTGGCGCTCGCCGCGTCGGCAAACCCCGACCTGATCATCCTCGACATCGGGCTCCCCGACATCGCCGGCGACGTCGTCTGCCGTGAGTTGCGCGCCTGGAGCCAGATCCCCATCGTCGTCCTCTCGGCGCGGCACTCCGAGACCGAGAAGGTTCGCCTCCTCGACCTCGGCGCCGACGACTACCTCACCAAGCCCTTCGGATCGGCCGAACTGGTGGCGCGAGTGCGCGCCCACCTGCGCCGCGCGACGGTCGTCGAGAGCGAGCTCCCCGCGGTGATCCGCGCCGGCTCGATCGAGATCGACTTCCACCGCCGTGGCGCCTTCCGCGACGGCGAGCGACTCCACCTCACTCCGCTCGAGTGGTCGCTCCTGCGCACGATGGCGACGCAGGCCGGGCGCACGCTGACCCATCGCCAGCTCTTCGACGCGGTGTGGGCGCGCTCGCACGGGAACGCGTCGCAGTACCTGCGCGTGTTCATCACCGCGCTCCGCAAGAAGATCGAGCCCGATCCGTCGGCGCCGCAGCTGATTGTCACCGAGCCCGGCGTGGGATACCGGTTCGAGATTCCGCGCACGACCTGACGCGTAGCGGAAGGCGCCCGCGCACGACATGAGCACAAGCCACAACGGCGACGCCGCGAAATCGAACGGAACGCCCCCGGGCGATCGAAGTCCGAACGGGACTTCTCGCCCAGCGGCGACAAGCATGACGCCGTCGCTCGAGCTCGAGCCGCCGACCATCGCCCCGCCGCACTCCATCCGTGCGCGCGGGGCGCGTCCGTCGATCTGGATCGGTGGCGCCGCGACGCTCCTCATCTTCGTCTCGGTGATGGCGCCGTATCGGGAAACGGTCGACGAAGTGCACGTCGTCCTCCCGATGCTTCTCCTAATCCTCCTCGCCAGCTCAATCGGCGGCGAGCGCCTCGGCTTCTTCCTCGCCGCGGTGGGCTTCGTGGCGATCGACACGATCTTCCAGCGCCCGTTCGGGACGTTCAGTATGCGCAAGTCGCATGACTTGACCGTCCTGGTCTCGTTCTTCGTCACGGCGGCGGTGGCGACGCGCCTCCTCGCGCGGGCGCAGTTCCAGGCCGCCGAGGCGCGACGACGAAGTGCCGAAGTGCAACGCATGGCCGATCTCGGCGCCGACATGCTCTCGGCGGCGAACACGAACGCCGCGCTCGAGCGCGTGGCGACGGTGATGTGCGAGTTGCTCGGCGCCGAGCGCTGTCGCATCAGCCGCGGGGTGGAGACCGACAAGCTCGACGTCGTCGCCGAGGCGACGATCCCCCGACCCTCGGGCGGGCACCGTGCCCCCCCTACCGATCCGCTGCATTTCCCCCTCTACGCCGACGGCGTGCGCATCGGCGACATGCGGGTCGACGGCGTCGATGCGCGCGTGCTGCGCGAGACGCGCGCCACGACGCTGCAGGCGATGGCGCAGTACGCCGCGCTCGGGCTCGACCGCATGCAGCTGGCGGAGAACGCCGCGCACGCCGACTCGTTGCGCGAGGCCGACCGCATGAAGGACATGGTGCTCGCGTCGGTCTCGCACGACCTGCGCACGCCGCTCACCACGATCAAGCTCCTGGCGGCGTCGCTCTCGCGTCGCGGCGAAGGGCCGGCGGTGCAGATCGAGGAAGAAGCCGATCGCCTCTCGCGCATGGTAGGCGACCTCCTCGACCTCTCGCGCGCGCGCGCCGGCGAGCTGTCGCTGGCGATGGACGTGAATACGCTGGAGGATCTCGTCGGCGCGGCGATGCGTCAGCTCACACCGATGCTGGGCGATCGGCGCGTGACGCGCACCGTGGTCGACGACGAGGGGCCGCTGGTCGGGAAGTTCGACTTCGTTGCGTCGCTGCGGGTCCTGGTGAACCTGATGGAGAACGCGGCGAAGTACTCGCCGGCCAGCCAGCCCATCGAGCTCGTCGCCCGCCGCGACGACGAGGAGCTGGTGATCGAGGTGCGCGACCGGGGCCCCGGCGTCGCGGACGAAGATCTCGGACGGATCTTCATCCCGTTCTTCCGCTCGAAGGCGGTGCTCCCCGACGTGGGAGGGGCGGGGCTCGGTCTTCCGATGGCGAAGATGCTCGCCGAGGCGCAGGGAGGGCAGCTGCTCTACACGCCGCGCGAAGGAGGCGGAAGCATCTTCACCTTCACGCTCCCCGCGCTCGACCAGGCGTTCGAACCGGTCTTCGAGGAGCCGGACGCGGGTACGAGCTGAGCAGCGGTCGCGCAGCGTCGCCGACGCCGCGACCTGGGCGATAGATTGCCCGTCGTCCCTTCCACGCGACGACGCCCCAGTGCCCACGTTCTCCGAGCGCTTCGCGCGCTTTCCTGCGTATCCGCTTGCTCACGTACCGCAGCGCAAGCGCGAACTCCTGCAGCGCGGTGTCGATGTGATCGACCTGGGGGCCGGCGACGCGGACCTGGCGCCGCCACCCCAGGCCGTCGCCGCACTGCAGCGCGCCGCCGAGGTGCCGTCGATGGGGCGATACGGATTCGGACTTGGGCACGTCCCATATCGCGAGGCGATCGTCGCCTGGATGCAGGAACGCTTTGGGGTCAAGTTCGATCCGATGCGCGAGATCGTGCCGTTGCTCGGCTCCAAGGAAGGGCTGGCGCACGTCGCCTTCGCCTTCCTGGGGCCCGGCGACGTGGCGGTGATCCCGGAGCCGGCGTACCAGGCGTACATCGGCGGCACGCTGTTGAGCGATGCCACGCCGTTCACGTACGCGCTCCGTCCGCGCACCGACTTTCTCATCGATGTCGACGAGCTCCCGGGCGACGTGGTGTCGCGGATGAAGGTGCTGTACCTCAACTACCCTAACAATCCGACGACGGCGATCGCGCCACGCGACTACCTCGAGCGCGTGGTGCGCTTCTGCCGCGAGCACGACGTCCTCCTCGTGTACGACAACGCGTACTCCGAGCTGGCGTTCGATGGCTACGTCCCGCCGTCGATCTTCGAGATCGATGGCGCGCGCGACGTGGCGCTCGAGTTCCACTCGCTCTCCAAGACGTACAACATGACCGGTTGGCGTTGCGGCTGGGCGGCAGGCAAACCCGAGCTTGCCGGCGCGCTGACCAAGATCAAGACTTTCGTCGACACCGGGGCGTACATGGGGATCCAGGCGGCGGGGGTCGCTGCGCTGCAGAGCGGGAAGGGGTGGATCGACGCCAACGTGGAAATCTTCCGCGAGCGGCGCGATGCTGCGGTCGCGGCGTTCCGACGGGCGGGCTTCGCGGTCACGGCGCCGAGCGCGACGATGTACCTGTGGATTCCCCTTCCCGAGGGAGTCCTGAGTCAGCCCTTCGCAGAATTGCTGATGGAGGAGGAAGGGGTGATCGTGCTACCGGGGGCCGGGTTCGGCGCAGGGGGGGAGGGGTTCTTCCGCATTTCGTTCATCGTTCCGCCGGCGCGGCTGGAGGAGGCGGCGCAGCGCGCCGGTCGAGTGCTGGCGCGCAGTGTCCAGACGGTCTGATCTCATCGGTATGCCGTCCGGCACTCGCGCCTCCGACTCTACCTCTGTGCTGATGTCGATGGCAGGTGGTCGTGGGAGAGGGCCGGCGCTCGCGATGCTCGTGCTGCTGCCGTTGGTGGCCGCGTGCTCCGGGTCGCCCAAGGCGGCGCCCGACGCGCTGGAGGTGTTCAACGCGGCATCGCTTGGACCCCCGTTTCGTGATGCGCTGGCTGAGTTCGGACAGCAGGTGAAGGGGCTCCAGCCGGCGCAGCACAACGCGCCGAGCCTGGAGGTGGTACGCATGCTCACGGAGTTGGGACGCGTGCCGGACGTGTTGGCGGTGGCGGATCACGCGCTCCTCGACTCGCTGGTGGTACCGGCGCACTCCGACTGGTATGTGCTCTTTGGATCGAATGCGATGGTGCTCGCCTACGGACCGCGCTCGCGCTATCGGGACGAGATCAACACCGACAACTGGTGGCAGGTCGTGCAGCGCGAGGACGTGGAGCTCGGTCGCTCCGACATGAACATCGATCCCAGCGGATACCGTGCCGATATGGTGATGCAGCTGGCGGAGCGATTCTACGGGAGTCCGGGCCTGACGCAGCGACTGCGGGCGCGGATTCCCGAGCGCAATGTGCGACGCGCCGAAGCGGATCTCTCGGCGCTGATCGAAGCGGGCGAACTCGACTACGGGTGGACGTACGAGTCACTGGCACGAGCCCACGGACTGAAATACGTCCGGCTTCCGGCAGCGATCGATTTGAGCGATGCTGCTGCCGACAGTTCGTATCGGGATGCCGTCGTGCGCTTGCCGGCCACCAAGAGTCGTCCGGCGCTCGAACTCCGAGGGGCGGCGATCGTGTTCGGACTCACGATTCCGCGCGCGGCCCCCCACCCGACCGTGGCGGCGCGCTTCGTTTCCTTCCTTCTTTCGCCGGCAGGGCAGGGGGTGCTTCGCCGATCGGGTTTCGTGCCGCTGTCGCCGCCGATTTTTCGAGGGACTCCGCCGGCTGCGGTGGCGCGAGGTGAGTAGCGGTCATGTCAGGGAGGGTCGTCGCCATCCGGTTGGCTGTGCGTCGAGGCCTCCGGCGACACGTTGCGCGCTGACTCGCGGAAGGCATGTCACGATTTGTTGGATCCCGCCTCGCGTCGCTGGTTGCCGGCGAGTCGGGGCGGGCGATTATTCGCGCGATGAGCTGTGATGAGCGCGGGGAGGTACGACGGTTCGGCGCTTCCCCGAGTGTGCCGTGCGTTCGTGAGCAGAGTTTCTCGACCTATCGCACCCAACCAGGAGCTGCAGCATGAAGTGGACACCCGGTCGTCGTAGCGCGAACCTCGAGGATCGACGCGGGGCATCCCCCGGCGGAGGGCTCGGAGGGGGTGGTGGCTTCGGCTTCGGAACCGGCGGCGGTGGGGGGCTCGGTGGGGGAAAGCTTGGGCTTGGAGGAGTGGTCATCCTCGTGATCCTGAGCCTCGTCTTCAAGCAGGACTTTCTCGGCGTGACCGGTGGTGGTGGCGCGGTGGCGCCGGATGCCGGACAGGAGGCGGCGCCGATCAACGACCCTAAAGAAGAACCGCTGGTCGACTTCGTCTCGTTCGTGCTCGACGATGCGCAAGGGTTCTGGCAGCAGCAGTTCGCCGCCGAAGGGGCGCGGTACCAGGACGCGAAGCTGGTCCTCTTCCGCGATGCCACGTCGACCGCGTGCGGCGAAGGGCAGGCGGCGACCGGGCCGTTCTACTGCCCGGGCGACCAGAAGGTCTACCTCGACCTCGCCTTCTTCGATGAGCTGCGGCAGCGTTTCAAGGCACCGGGGGACTTCGCGCAGGCGTACGTGATCGCGCACGAGCTCGGGCACCACGTGCAGAACCTCGTGGGGACGAGCGACCAGGTGCACCAGGCGCAGGTACGCTCGGGGCGCCAGCAGGCGAACGCCCTGTCGGTGCGGCTCGAATTGCAGGCCGATTGCTACGCGGGCGTGTGGGCGGCAAACGCGGCGCAGCGCGGCAAGCTCGATCCGGGCGACACCGAGGAAGGGCTCGCGGCGGCTGCCGCGGTGGGCGACGACCGCTTGCAGAAAATGTCGACCGGGCGCGTGTCGCCGGAGTCGTGGACGCACGGCTCGTCGGCGCAACGCACGGAGTGGTTCACGCGCGGCTTCCGTGGCGGGTCGCGTTCGGCGTGCGACACCTTTGGCGGTTAGGGGTGCCGTGCGATCGCTTCGCTGCGATGCGGCCCTCGCCCTCGTGCTCCTGGCCGGTGCGATGAGCGCGACGACATCAGACGCGCAGGCTCAGGCGCGCCCGCGTGCGCGCGACCTGGGCGTCGCTCCGGGGATCTTCCGCCCCGGGCGCTACAACGCGATCACCGACGTCGCCGGCGTGCGCGTGGGGCAGACCACGGTGATCGAGGGCGACAGCATCCGTACGGGAGTGACGGCAATCCTCCCGCACGAGGGGAACCCCTTCCTGGACCGCGTGCCGGCTGCGCTACACGTCGGCAATGGCTTCGGGAAGATTCTCGGTGTAACGCAGCTGCGTGAACTCGGCGAGCTGGAGACGCCGATCCTGCTCACCTGCACGCTCTGCGTCTGGAAGGCGGCCGACGCGATGGTCGAATGGATGCTGGCGAAGCCGGGGATGGCGGGGGTCATGTCGATCAACCCGGTTGTCGGCGAGACCAACGACGGCGGACTGAACGCGATTCGCGAGCGTCCCATTCGCCCGGAGCACGTGCGCGCGGCGCTCGATGGCGCGACGAGCGGGCCTGTCACCGAGGGAGCGGTCGGTGCCGGTGCCGGCACAATCGCGTTTGGGTGGAAAGGGGGGATCGGGACGTCGTCGCGCGTCCTCCCCGCCACCCTCGGCGGGTACACGGTCGGCGTGCTGGTGCAATCCAACTTTGGTGGCGTGCTGCAGATTCTCGGCGCACCGGTGGGGAAGGAACTCGGGCAATACGCCTTCAAGAACGACGTGGATCGCGAGCGTGGCGACGGTTCGATCATGATGGTGGTGGCGACCGACGCGCCGCTCTCCGATCGAAACCTCGAGCGCGTGGCGGCGCGGGCGATCATGGGGCTGGCGCGCACCGGGTCGTCGGCGTCGAACGGGAGCGGCGACTACGTCCTCGCCTTCTCGACCGCGACAGGGGTGCGACGGGCGGTCGCGACCGCGTCGCCCAACACCCGCCCGTCGCTCACGCGGACCACCGAGGAGCTGACCAACGACGCGATGTCGGGGCTGTTCCAGGGGGTCGTGGAGGCGACCGAGGAGGCGATCTACAATTCGCTCTTCGCGGCGACGACCGTCAGCAGCAACGGGCGGACGATCGAGGCGCTGCCGGTGGACAAGGTAAGGGGGATCCTGAGGAAGTACGGGATTCAGTGATCTGAAGACGAGAAGACGAGAAGACGAGAGGTGGGGGCGCGATGGTTGTGCGGTGGGTCACACCTTCTCGGCCTCTTGTCATTCTCCGCAGTTACTCGCGAGCCGATGTCACTAGATGGGGGTAGGAGGAGTCAGTTCGGGTGACGTTTGGCGTCCCTTTCTCCTTCAGGTGCAACATGACGCGTTCGTTCCGATGGGCTGATCGGTTGCGGGGCGTTGCGCTGATTCGCGTGATGGTACGCGTGGTCCTCGTCGCCGCGGCGCTCCCCGTGGCCGCAGTGGCCCAGGCGCGCCCCATTTCACTCTGGCTCGGGGCTGGTCGGCAGGTGGCGCACGATTCGGTTTCCTTCTCGCTCCACAAGCTCGACGCGTACGGCGGCGTACAGCTCGACGTTCCCGTCCTCCCGGTCGCGCTGCGCGGCGACATCTCGTTTGCCGGGAGCGATTTTTCGCGCGGGACGCGCAACGTGAGCGCGAGCGTGGTCGCGCCGCTGCGGCTTCCCATCGTTCAGCCGTATGCGATGCTCGGCTACGGGATCTACGACTGGGGGAAGGAGGCGGAGTTCCGCGGCATCAGCTACGGCGCGGGTGTGCGGCTGCAACTCGGTGGACTTGGGCTCTTCGCGCAGGTGCGACGCCACGAGAAGCTCGATCGGTCGATCGGGACGCTCGGCCTGGTGTTCTAGCGCGCGTTCCGTACGGCGGCGTTCTAGCGCGCGTTCCGTACGACGGCGTGCTGGCGTCGTCGTGATGCGTGCGGTTAGTTGTGCGGAGGCGCTGGCAGGGCTGGCGCCGGCTCGTTGCCGGTCGATGCGCACCGGCGCTCTTTCTCCGCATAACGCTCTTTCCATGACCGTCACCCGTTTCGTCGCACGCCATTGTCGACCGGCGAGCGCGATCGCTGCCCTCGTGGTCGCGACGTCGCCGCTCTCGGCGCAATCCGTCAGTTCGCGCTACCGCGCCACGGCCGACCGCATCATCGCCGAGTCGATGAAGGACAGCGCCGCGTGGAACCGCATCGCCCTCCTCACCGAAACGTTCGGCAACCGGCTGAGCGGCTCCAAGTCGCTGGAGCAGGCGATCGACTGGATCGTCGCGCGGATGAAGGAAGACGGCCTGGACAACGTGCACACCGAGAAGGCGATGGTGCCGCACTGGGTTCGTGGCGAAGAATCCGCCGAACTGCTGACCCCGCGTCGTGCCCCGCTCCCGATGCTTGGACTCGGCGGGAGCATCGGGACGCCGGCGAGCGGGATCACGGCGCCAGTCCTCGTGGTGAGCAGCTTCGCCGACCTCGAGGCGCGCGCGGCCGACGCCAAGGGAAAGATCGTCCTGTTCAACGCCCAGTGGACAAACTACGGAGAAACGGGACTCTACCGCAGGCAGGGCGCGATTGCGGCCGCAAAGGCAGGGGCGGTGGCGTCGCTCGTGCGCTCGGTGACCCCGTACTCCATGCGCACGCCACACACCGGCAACATGTCGTACGACTCGACCGTGCGCCAAATCCCCCATGCAGCCATCACCGCCGAAGACGCGGCGATGATCGCGCGCTTCGCCGAGCGCGGTGAGCCGGTCACGATCCGCCTGCAGATGTCGGCGCGGACGCTTCCCGATGCGCCGTCGCGCAACGTGATGGGGGAGATCCGCGGGTCGCAGTTTCCCGACGAGGTGGTCGTGATGGGGGGACACATCGATTCATGGGATGTCGGGCGCGGCGCGATGGACGATGCGGGCGGCGTCGTGGCGGCGTGGGAGGCGCTCAAGGTCCTCAAGCGGCTGGGGCTGACCCCCAAGCGGACGATTCGCGTCGTCGGCTGGACGAACGAGGAAAACGGTGGCCGAGGTGGCGTCGCCTATCGCGACGCGCACCGCGACCAGCTGGAGAATCACATCCTCGCCATCGAGTCGGACGGCGGGGTCTTCAAGCCCGAAGGGTTCGGCTTCACCGGTCCCGACGCCGCGATGGCGACGGTGCGTGACATCGGGACGCTCCTGAACAGGATCGGCTCGGGGAACATCGCCAAGGGGGGCGGCGGCGCCGATATCGGACCGATCATGGCGCTCGGCGTTCCGGGAATGGGGCTCAACGTCGACGGGTCGCGCTACTTCTGGTATCACCACACCGATGCCGACACGGTCGACAAGCTCGACCCGCGCGAGGTGGCGATGTGCGTGGCGACGTTGGCGGTCATGGCGTACGTGGTCGCCGACATGCCGGAGCGGCTTCGCCCGCTGGCGGCAGCGCGCTAGCGACGGCTGAAGGGGACCGAGATTCTTGCACCTCCGGGCAGGGCCCCGCAGATTCCTTGCGCCGATTTCCGCACCGCGGAACTCGGCGCCGGGAATCGGTGTTCGAGGCGGCGCGCCAAGGGCGCAGTCCACTCCGGGCTGACGGACCCGCCGCTGCGCGTGAGGGGTGTCGATGGCCAAGCAGGAAGCGATCGAACTCGAAGGCGTGGTCTCGGAAGTGCTCCCGAACGCGACCTTCCGCGTGTCGATCCAGGGCGGGCACGACGTGCTGGCCACCCTGGGGGGGAAGCTGCGCCAGCACCGTATCCGCATCCTCGCGGGCGACACCGTGCGGCTGGAAGTCTCCCCGTACGACCTCAAGCGGGGGCGCATCACCTTTCGCTTCACGGCGAGCCGAGTGCAGCCCGGCAGCGGGTAGTTGGCGGTTTGTACGAGGACGCACATCCGTCGTCCCCGCTCGTTCTTCTCACATCCTCGCATGCCCGATTCGACGCGCCCTGGAGCTGACGCCCTCCTGGCGATCGCCGAGTCGGCGCCCGCGGATGCGCCGGTCTCCTTCCCGGTCCCGGCACGTATTCCGACGCGGGGGAACGCGATCGGGCGGCTGGTCGGACGCGTCGGGTTGCGGCTCTTCGGGTGGAAGGTCGTCGGGGAATTTCCCGACGCCCCGAAGCTGGTGATCATCGTCGCACCGCACACATCGAACTGGGACTTCGTCGCCGGCTTCTGGGCGTATCTCGCGCTCGACCTGCAGTGCACCTGGTTCGGCAAGCACACGCTGTTCATCTGGCCGTTCGGCGCTGTCTTTCGGCATTTTGGGGGAATCCCCATCCAGCGCGAGAGCCGGGCGGCGAGCGAGATCGTCGATGCGTACAGCGCGGAGTTCCAGTCGCGCGAACGCATGCTCCTCGCCCTCGCCCCCGAGGGGACGCGCAAGAAGGTCGCCGAGTGGAAGAGCGGCTTTCACCGCATCGCGCGAAAGGTCGATGCGCCGATCATCCCCGTGGCGCTCGACTACCGCCTCGCGCGCGTGATCGTCGGGCGCCCTTTCGTCGCGACCGACGACCGCGAGGGTGACATCGCGCATCTTCGGTCGCTCTACGAGGGGATCACGCCGCGTCATCCCGAGCTGTTTTGAACGTGCGGTGCCGTGCCGCGCCGGCTCGCGAGAACGCTCGCGTGGCTCGCCCGTACGCGATCGTTTGTCTCGCCGCGCTGCTTTCCGCATGTGAGGCCGGGCCGTCGCCACCACCGACGCTCGGGCAGTGGATTTGGACCGCGCGCGATTCTGTGCTCTTCGTGGCGACCCGGGCGCAGCGCCCAGCGCTTCGCGCGGCGGCCTGGGTGGCGACGCTCTCCCGCCGCGGCGACTCGCTCGTCACCGAGTTCGGGCGCCCGATCGACGCATCACTCGGCGACGACGCCGAAGCGGTGATCCGCATCGACGACTCGTTCTCGGCGCTTTGGTCGACGATGCCGGTCGACTCGCTCGCCGATCGCGTCGCGGCGCGCCTTGCTCGTCTTCTTCCGCTCATCGACCCCGCACCGGGAGCCGGACGCGCAGCGCGCACGATCCAGCTCGACTACGACGCCCCGATGTCGAAGCTCGGCGACTACGCGCAGCTCGTCGCGCGTCTCCGCGCGCCGCAGGTTGGCGTCCTCCGCGACCGCGGCTTCTGGGTGACGTCGCTCGTCGCGCACCTCGCCGATCCACGATACGGTGAGCGACTCCGCCCGTTCGTCGACGGACACATCGTCCAACTCTTCGACACGGGCGACCGCTACGACGCGCGCGCCGAGCGCAACGTACTCGCGCGACTGGAGCGCGCGGGGCTTCCGTTTCGCGTCGGGCTCGGCGCATTCGAACGGGAGCTGGCGAGCGGGGCGACGACGCACCGGGCGTGGTTCGCGATTCTTCCCGACGCGTCGCAGTCGCGCTGGTACCGGGGTTGCTGGATCTTTCCGGCAGGGACGCCGTACCTGAGTTCACTCCCGCGTTAGGTCACGCCCAACCGTCACGCTCATGCGCCGCGGATTCATCGGTCGCACCGCGCTCCTCCTCGTCGCCCTTGCTGCGCCGCTGTATCCGTGTGGCGGTCCCGAGAGCTATCCGATCGACGCACCGCTGGTACGCGCCGACGCGTATCTGCAGGCGTTGGAGACGGTCGACGACTTCGACTTTCGCCTGCGTCCCGCGCTGCGCTTCCTGCACCCGTTTCTTGCGACGGGTGGACAGGTCGCCAGCGCGATGTGGATGTACTCGTATTCCGATGCGTCATGGAACCTTGCCAAGGGGGTCGACACCACGGCGAGGTTCGACTTCGATTCGTTGGAGCAAGCGCTCGATCGTGCGTTGCCTACGGGCGATCGGCAAAGCACCGAGATCGCGGCGAATGCGCTGCTGAACGGCGCGCTCGATGTCCCAGCGAGCGTCTCCGACGCGGTGCAGCCCTCTCTGCGGCGCGCGGTGGAGGCGCTGGAGATTCTCGCCGCGCCCGTGAAGCCAGCGGCACCAGTGACGCTCTCCGAGCCCATCGCCCGTCGGCTCTACGGTGATTCCGTCGTGAAGGATGTCGCGTCGCTTCCGCCATGGGCGCGTGAGGTCGTCGAGATTCGCGGGCTCCCGCGCGACTCGATGCCCGCCTGGGCCGATCGCCATCCCGATTCGCCGCGACAGGGATCGCTCCGCTTCGTGGAATTGCAGCTGGCGATGCGCCGAGGAATTCCCGATGGATGGGCGCGCGAGACGCGCGACTCGGTGCCACCCGAACGTTGGCGACAGCTCGCGGCAGCCCACGATGCGTGGATGCAGCGTTTCCCGAATCATCCGCTGGCGCCGTGGGTGCAGCTCTCCCGCTTGCGCCTCGCGTATTTCGAAGGCGACTCGGCCAAGGCGTGGGACGTCGCGCTCGACACCTATCGAACGCACCGCTGGCGCGCGCTCGACGAGATGCGCTTCCTGCTGCGGCAGCCGATGTATCCGCCGTCGCTCGACGACCCGCGCATCGACGACACGCTGCGCGCGGCGCTCCTCGGCGAAATCCCGATCGATGCGTCGCGATGGGAACGCGAGTGGCGACGGGCGCAACGCGCGAGTGCGCCCTGGGGCGCGGCGGTGCGCGAGCGACTGATGTGGCGCGCGGCGCGTGACAGTGTATCCGCGACCGATGGGCGTGCGCGCATCGTCGCTGTACCGGGCGTCGCGCTCTCGCCGCTCGCGAACGCGCTCCGGCTCGTCGCGCTGGTGCGTGTCGGCAATGTGTCGGTGGCGCTCCGCGTCGCCGATTCACTCGCGCTCCCGGATGGCGCGGCGCGCGCGGCGGAGCGTGCGGAAATCGACTCGACGGTCGCCCCGATCCGAGTCCAACTCCTCCTTGCCGAACGGCGCTGGCTGGATGCGCTCCACACGCCCGGAATGCCTCCCGAAGCGCGGCAGTACCTCGTGCGCGTCATGGCTCCCGACTCGGTGCTCGAGGCGCTGACGCGTTCGAACGAGCGGCTCCTGGCGCGCGAAGCACGCCGCACGCGCGCGCTGCGCCGAGCATCGGCGGGCGACTGGACGGGCGCGAGCGAAATGCTCCCGCCGGGAGACGGCGAAATCGCACGACGATGGCGCGCTGTACAGCCGCTGGCTACCGACACCACGCTCTCCGGTCGTCTCGCATTCGCCCGCTACATGCGCGCGCAGAACGGGAAGCTGTTCGGCGGAAACGACAAGGTCTGGTATCGCTCGCTCAACTGGCGACAGCGCGCGATCAGCGACTCCATCTACGGTGGATTCACGCCCATCCTTCCCTGGCGCGCGGAGGACGAGGTGGGGGCGATCGGCCGGCACTTCCACGACACCTTCGAGATGTACGACGCGGTCAAGGCGTACGCCGATTTTCTCGCGCGCCTGCCGAAGGGAGATCCCCGTCGCGCCGTGGCGGTCCGCGAGGCGGACCAGGCGTACAACTGGCTCCTCAACTGGGACAACTACAACGCGACGTATTGGGCGAGGCAGCTGGAGGCGGAGGGGATTGGGCAGGCGATTCGCGCGGCGGGGCGGAGGTAGATCTACGGGACGGGGGACGGGAGACGGGGGACGGGAGT
>CAZWVG010000079.1:0-22163 GCA_964637355.1 uncultured Gemmatimonadaceae bacterium | reverse complement strand
GAACCGCGGTGGCGCGGACGCGGCGGCGGGAATTCCGCGAAGCCGACGCCGGTCGCCACACCGACCGCCCCCGCCGGCGACGACGCCGAGGCATAGCCGCGCCGACTAGGCGCGGACCAGCAATCGACAGTTTGCTGAAGCACGAGGGGCCGCGAGACAACGTCTCGCGGCCGCTCGTATATCCAGGTCCTACGCCGGCACTCTCGCCGGTGGCCCCGACAGCGTTCCCTACGAGGAAGCGAGTGCCGCGAGCGGAAGCGCCCCGACGCTCGACGCGTCTCCGGTCACGATGCGCCGGTGATAGTCGATCTGCCCGAGATGGTAGGTGAGGTGCACCGCCAAGTGCAGCAGCCCGCGCCCGATGGTGAAGGTGCTCGTACCGATCGTCATCGACTGCTCGAGGCGAGCCGGGTCGAGCGTGTCAAGCGTGAGCGCGACTTCCGCTGCGGTGATGTGGACCATCGCTGCCAGATCCGCGCGTGACGTGTCGCGCGTCTGGAACTCGGCCTCGCGATCGCGCACGTAGCCCGACGCGCCGAGTCCGGCGCCGATGAAGTGGCGCAAGTTGCCGCAGAGGTGAAGGACGAGTGTCCCGCCGCTGTTCGGTGCACCGGGCGGAAGCACCCACGGCGAGGCATCGTCGGGATAGGCGAGAACCTCGGCACGCAGCGTGGCGAGATCGCGGGCGAAGATCGTCTTGAAGTCGGCAGCGGTCATGTCGGCCGGTGGTCAGGGGAGGCGGTCGAGGGAACGGTCGATACCGGCAACCGTCACCTGCACCTTGGCTGCCTTCCCGCTCCCCGCGGCAAACTCCACCGTGCCGGACGTGCGCAGGAACTCGAAGCGCGTCGCGGACTGCGGCACCAACTCGAGCGCCACGCCGCGCCCGAACGGATCCATGAAGAGCTTGTTCCCCTGCCGAGTCACGATGGCCAGGCGGTCCTTCCCTACGCCGTAGTTGCCGACGAGCCGGTCGAGCGCTGCGGCGGCGAGCGTCACCTTGGGCTTGCTCTCACGCGGTCCGCGTTCGTCGCTCGGCGGATCGGCAAGCGGGCGCACCCAGAAGTTGCGGAAGCGCACCGGGTGGTCGTGGTCCTGCAGCATGAAGGGGAGCGCGTCGGCGTGCTTCTTGTACGGATCGAACTGCAGCCACGCCGTCGGCCCCCACAGCTCCTGATTGTCCTGCACAAGCACGCCGTTGTGGAAGACGGTCAGCCTGGTCGGAGAGAGCACCGATCCGTCGGCCTTGAAGCGCGGGCGGCGAAAGATCACGTCGTACGTCTGCCACACGCCGGGCGGGCGCGATGCGTTCACGAGTGGCGGATGCTGGCCATACAGTGCTGCCGCCTGTCCGTCGGCGTAGGTGTCGCTCTGGTATGAGTCGAGCACCTGCACCTCGTAGAGCCCCATGAAGTAGACGCCGCTGTTGCCGCGATCCTGCCCTTCTCCGTGCGCGGGTGTCGGGGTCGCCCATTCGATGTGCGCCTGCACGTCGCCGAACGCGCGCTTGGACTTGATGGGGCCAGCACCCGGCACGGTCTGCATGTAGCCGTCCTTCACGATCCACTTGGGTGCCGAGCCGTCGGCCGCGGTCCAGCCATCGAGCGACTTCCCGTCGAACAGGACTACCGCGTCGCTCGGCGGTGCACCCGGTTCAGCGCCGGGAGTAACCACTTTCGGTTTAGGGCGCGAGAGGTCGTGGACCTTCCACACGCGCCCCGCGTCCTGCGCGGCAGTGGGGTGCGCGGCGAGTCCCGTCAGCAACAATCCGGCAACGGCAAATGAGAGCAGGCGTCCTGTCATGGCGTGATCCAGGTCAGTCGGAGAGGATGAACGTGACTTTCAGCGCGACACGGTACTCGGTGATCTTTCCCTTCTCGCACTCGACCTTCTGGCTCTCGACCCACGCCCCCTTCACGTTGCGCAGCGTCTTGTGGGCGCGCTTGATGCCGACCTCGATGGCATCGTCGAACGACTTCTTGGATGAAGCGATGATCTCGGTAACCTTGGCGACCGGCATGTCGGGCTCCTGGTGTGAGGCGATAGCGCGAGCGTTCCCCGCCAATGGACGTGCGCGGGGGCTGACCTAAGCAACGACCGGCCGCGAGATGACGCAAGCCGAAGCGGCCGCCGCCACGGGGGGCGACGACCGCTCGGTCCTGCACGATCACCTCACGTACTCCCCGCGGACATGCGGCCGCGGGGAGGTGCGAGGTCCTGCGCTTACTGGGCCGCGACGAGCTTCACGAGGTTGTCGAGGGCGATGCGGTACTCCTTCGCCGCCGCGTTGTACGTGATCGAGTACGCCGCGGGATAGGAACCGGTGATCGCGACCTTGGTCGGGACGCTGACGTTGTAGGAGTAGCCCTCGGCCTTGGTCTTCGCGGTCTCGATGAACGCCTTGGTGATCATCGGTTCGGCGAAGATGAAGCGCCCGTTGTACGACCCGTAGATGAACGTGCGGGTGAACATGTGGTTGTTAGGCGGCGGCTGCAGCTCGGGCGAGCTCGTGTCGAGCCAGTGCATTCCCATGAGCGGCACCGCGGCCGCCTCGGCCGGAACGTTCGCCAGCACCGACGCGGCGGCGAAGCCTGCGGGTACGTACGAGGCATCGGGGAAGATCGCGCTCTTGGCCGGGAACTCGGGGTTGCCGGGGTTCATCTGGTCGCGTTCGGCCGGCGTGATCTGGAAGAAGTGAAAGTCGAAGTGCGGGTGCGTGTAGACCTGGTCCGGCTCGTGTCCCATCGGGTTCCAGTCGAGCATCACGTGCTTGTATCCGGTCGACGCCCCTTCGGCGGGGACGGCGAGCGAGAGCATCGCCGCCGACGGCATTCCCGGCATCGGCGTCATCGGGAGCGAATTCATCGCGGTCTCGGAGATCGCGACGCCGAGCGACTTGATCTGCCCCGCGTTGTCGAGCGTGATGAAAGTGCGCGCGGTACCGTCGCCGAGCGCCTGTGATGCGCCGTAAACGAGGCGCGGGCCACGCGGCGACGTGCTTTCCTTGGAGCACGCAGTAGAGCTGGTGGCCAGGGCGACGAGAGCCACGAACGTGGCGGCGCGATGGAGCGTGCGCAGCGCGGGAACGCGCGACAGGCCGAGGGCGGCGGGAAGGATCGAATACATGGCAGTGTGCCTCAGGATCGAAAGAAGAAGTGATCAGCAGGTGCGATCGATGTGGAGGGATGATGCCGTTTCCCGATTCGTGCCGAATGGGTGAAATGACCCGTCTTTGCACGTGATGGGTTGCCCCTCGCCGGCGACTCGTCAGGCACCGGTCACGAGTGGGTACGCTCCCTCGCGCACGGGCGCGTGCGGCGTTCTCTTCAAGGGGTGCCGCACATCACACCAATCCCCGGACCGATGGACAAGCGCGCCTTCCTCCGCACGATCGGCGGTGCCACGCTGGGGGCGTGGATCGCACCGGAGCTCCTCACTCGTTATGCAGCACTCCCGCCGCAGGCGCTGGCGCGCGCGGAGCCGTTCTGGGACGGGATTCGCGCGCGCTATAAGCTCACGCCCGACTACGTCAACCTCGAGAACGGCTACTTCTGCCTGCAGGCCGAGGAAGTACTCGACGGCTTCATCGCGCGTGTGCGCGAGATCAATCGCGAGGCGTCGCACTACATGCGCACGCGCCAGGTGGAGGACAAGCTGCGCGTGCGCGACCGTCTGGCGACGATGGCCGGATGCGAGCCGGGAGAACTCATCATCACGCGCAACACCACCGAGTCGCTCGATACGGTGATCGCCGGCTTCGACTGGAAGGCGGGGGACGAAGCGGTGATGGCGGTGCAGGACTACGGCGCGATGCTCGACATGTTCAAGTTGCAGGCGCGCCGGTACGGCATCGTGAACCGCATGGTCTCGCTCCCAAACGATCCGCAGAGTGACGACGAGCTCGTGGAGCTCTACGCCGGGGCGCTGACCCCGCGCACGCGCCTCCTGATGGTGAGCCACATGGTCAACGTCACCGGGCAGATCCTCCCGGTGCGCAAGATCGTCGACATGGCGCAGGCAAAGGGGGTGCAGGTGATGGTCGACGGAGCGCACACCTTCGCGCACCTCGACTTCCGCATCCCCGACCTCGGCGCCGACTACTACGGCGCCTCGCTCCACAAGTGGCTCGGCACCCCGTTAGGCGCCGGCCTGCTCTATGTGCGCCGCGACCGCATCAAGTCACTGTGGCCCATCTATGCGGACCTGGGGATGGCCGACGACGACATCCGCAAGTTGAACCACACAGGGACGCATCCGGTGGCCACCGACCTCGGGATTCTCGGGGCGATCGACTTTCACGAAGCGATCGGCATCTCACGCAAGGAGGCGCGACTTCGCTACCTGCAGCGCTACTGGACCACGAAGGTCCGCGGCCATCGCAACATCGTCGTCAATACGCCGGTCGATCCGGCGCGCTCGTGTGCGATCGCCAACGTGGGGATCACCGGGATGCCCCCCGCCGACCTCGCCAGGACGCTGATGGAGAAGTACCGCATCTGGACCGTTGCCATCGACTTCGAGAATGTGCATGGTGTGCGGGTGACCCCGCACCTGTTCACCAGCACGGGAGAGTTGGACCAGTTGGTAACCGCGCTCAAGGCCCTGGCGTCGTAGCCAACCGAACTCCCGTCTCCCGTCTCCCGTCTCCCGTCCGCTTCCATGCCCTCCCCCCGCTTCGCCTACTTCTCCGGCTCCATCGTCCCGATCGCCGACGCGCAGGTCAACATCATGACCCACGCGCTGCACTACGGGACGTCGATCTTCGCCGGGATGCGCGGCTACTGGAACGCCGAGGAGGAGGAGCTCTACATCTTTCGCCCGCACGACCACTTCAAGCGCTTCCTGCAGTCGGGGAAGCTCATGCGCATGTCGCTCCCGTACACGACGGAGCAGCTGACGGCGATCCTCGTCGACCTGCTGCGCGCCGAGGCGTATCGCGAGAACTGCTATATCCGTCCCCTCGCTTTCGCCTCGTCGCACACGATCGGCGTGAAGGTGCACGACCTCGATACCGCGCTCACGATCTTCGCCATGCCGTTCGGGTCGTACATCGAGAATGAGGAGGGGGCGCACGTCGCCTTCTCGGCGTGGCGCCGAGTGGATGACAACGCGATCCCCGCCCGCGGCAAGATCGGCGGGGCGTACGTGAACTCGGCGCTCAGCTCCACCGACGTGCGGCTGGCGGGTTACGACGAGGCGCTGGTCCTGAACGACGACGGGCATGTCTCGGAGATGAGCTCCGCCAACTTCTTCATCGTGCGCGATGGCGTGGCGATCACCCCGCCGGTGCAGTCCAACGTGCTCGAGGGGATCGTGCGGCGCTCGCTCATCCAGCTCCTGCGCGACGAACTCGGCGTCGAGGTGCTGGAGCGCAACGTCGACCGGAGCGAGGTCTATCTCGCCGACGAGGCCTTCATGTGCGGGACCGGTGTGCAGCTGGCGGCGATCACGCGTATCGAGCACCGCGCCATCGGGAGCGGCACCATGGGCGATATCACCGGTCGGTTGCGCACCCTGTTCTTCGACGTGGTGGCCGGGCGCGTGCCGCGCTACCGCGCCTGGCTCCAGCCGGTCTACAAGGGTGCAGCGAACGGCACGCCCGACGTCACCGCACGCGCTTCCAGTCCAGCCATACCAGCACGGTAAACAGCGTCATCGTCACCGCCGAGATCGCGCACCAGGGGCAAAAGGTGTGCATGATGATGAATTCGGCGTGCTTAAGGCGGAGCGTGAAGAGGAAGGCCGGGTAGACGAGCGTGGCGAGCGCAATCGTGGGCCAGCGTTCGGCGACGAATCGATCGCTCGCGCCGATGAGCGCCACGATGAGGATGAGCGTGTAGCCCACCGCGCCGATGAGCGCGACGTCGTAGCCGAGGAAGTATCCCCACTGCGAGAGCTGCACCGTTTCGCACCCGTGGCCAGCGCCGCAGCGCAGTGCCCCCATGTAGCCCAGCTTCCAAAGGTGGAGGTAGGTGGCGACGCCGGCGTTCAGGAGGGCGAGGACGGCGAACGTCTGGCGCAGGGCAGGGGAATAGCGGCGGTCGCCGGAGTCGTCGGCGTCGTCGTGGCTTTCGGTCAAGGAAGCGGCCTCGGAGTGCGGGGGCGTTGATCGTGCTACGTGCGTGGAGCGACGGCGCAGCTTCGCGTCGGCGGTCGGGGTCGCTGCATCCACCAGCCGAAAATTGCCTCCCGCCGCAGGAACTGCCACCACAAACCGTCCCGAATCTGCATCCGGGCGGTGCGACACGGCGACGGTGAATCCCTGTCGGCGCCGGGCGCCGAACGAGTTCGCGGCGACGCGTGTCGCCACGGGCGCTCTTGACGCCGAACCCGGCATAGGTAGGTTGTCTGACTATCATAGTCAGGTAGTCTACCTATCATGCCTCCGCGCGACTCGAAGAACGATCTGCTCCCCGGCACGCTCGACATGCTCGTGCTGCACACCCTCACGCTCGGGTCGCTGCACGGGTATGCGATCGCTCAGCACATCGCCAAGGTGTCGGGCGACGTGCTGCAGGTGGAGCAGGGGTCGCTCTATCCCGCGCTCGAGCGCCTGCAGCGCGCCGGTTGGGCGACGGCCAAGTGGGGGGTGTCGCCGACGGGGCGACGGGCGCGCTACTACACCATCACGGCGAGCGGCAGGAAGCAGTTGGGGCAGGAGTTGGCCGACTTCGACGCGGTCGTCCTCGCCATCGCCCGCGTGCTCGGCCGAGCGGAGACACCCTGATGTCGTGGCTCGACGGGATGCGGCATCGATTGCGCACGCTGTTCCGCTCGGAGTCATACGAGCGCGAACTGCGCGAGGAGATGGAGTTGCACCTGGAGCTCGACGCGCAGCAGCAGGGGGATGCGTGGGCGGCGCGGCGGCGGTTCGGGAACCGGACGGGGCATGCGGAGGAGGTGCGGCGACAGACTTGGCTCAATGCACTCGACACGCTCTCGCGCGACTGGGCGTTTGCGTGGCGGTCGATGCGGCGGGCGCCGGGTGTGGCTGCGACGGTGATCGTGACGCTTGCGTTGGGGATCGGCGCGAACGCGGCGACGTTCTCGTTCCTCGACGAGATGTACTTGCGGCCGCCTGCGGGCATACGCGAGCCAGCGACGCTACGTCGGATATGGATCGAGCACACGCGCACCGGCGACGGAGTGCCGTTCAAGACGCAACACATGCACTATCCGATGTACCAGGCGCTGGCCGCAGCGACCGGCGACTCATCGTCCGTGGCGCTCTACACGTCCGATAGAAGCCTGCGCGTCGGGCGCGCGCTCGACGCGCCGCGTATTCGCATCATCTACGCGTCGGCCAACTATTTCGATGTCCTGGGAGTGCGAGCGGAGCGCGGGCGCTTGTTTACGCGCGACGAGTCTCAATTCAGAGACCCAAGAAACGTGGTGGTGCTGAGCGACGCATTCTGGCGATCAAACCTCGGCGCACGGGAGGATGTTCTCGGCACGCAGCTGGATGTGGGGAGCCGCTCACACACGATCGTTGGCATCCTGGCCCCGCCGTTTCGTGGATTGGGTGTGCAGAGCGCGGATGCCTGGGTGCCGCTGGCGACATACGAAAAGCCCGGCTGGATGAAGGAGCCGTGGTGGGAATCGATCAACATCTACAGCTTCGGATCTGTAATTCGCGTCTCTCAGTCGTTCAGCGAACGAGCGTTCGCCGTGCGCGCGACGCAGCAACTGCGAATACTCAATCGCGAGAAATTCGGCGCTCGTGCAGACACGCTCATGACCGCCGAAACAGGTTCCATCATTGAAGCGCGCGGACCGGGTGAGCAAGGACAGGAACTCCTCATCAGCACGCGGCTCGGAGGTGGTGCGGCAATCCTGCTCGTTATCGCCGTCGCGAACGTCATCAACATTCTCCTTGCCCGCACCACGGCTCGGCGACGCGAGATCGCGTTGCGCCTGGCACTCGGAGTTTCGCGGAGTCAGCTGGTACGCCTTCTCGTGACCGAGTCAATGCTGCTGACTGCGATCGCGGCGAGTGTTGCAGCATGCGTCGGCTGGTGGGGAGGAGCGGCATTGCGCCACTTGCTTCTCCCCGACGTCGAATGGACCAAATCCGCCTTCGACAGTCGAATCGCACTCTTCACGGTCGCCGTTGCCGGCGGCGCAGGGCTCATTGCGGCGCTCGTGCCCGCCATGCAGTCCAGTCGAGCAGATGTTGCGACGGCACTTACCGAATCGGCCCAGGGGGGTGGCCGGCGACATCGATCTATCCTCCGCCGCAGCCTCGTGATCGCACAGGCTGGACTATCGCTCACGCTAGTTCTGGGAGCGGCGCTCTTCGTTCAGAGTCTCCGTAACGTCCAGTCGATCGACATCGGATATGATGCGTCGCGTCTGCTCTTTGCCCACCCACGCTTCGCGGAGGGGGACGAACCTCCACCCGCAACAATTGCCGCCGGGTTGCGCGACGTCGCTCGTCGACTCCAGCGGCATCCAGGTGTGGAAGTGTCGGCGTCGGTCGCGATGCAGCCGATGCAAGGGTTCAGCTTTGTGCAGTTCTACTATGGTGCAGATTCGGCCGCGAAGCTCGGACGCTACGCTCCTACCGTGTCAGTCGTGTCGCCGCGGTTCTTCGCGGCGGCCGGCATCGGCATGCGTCAGGGCAGAGGGTTCACCCTCGATTCGACCGACAGCCCGCCGGCGGAAGTGGTGGTGAATGACGAGGCGGCGCGGCTCCTGTGGCCCGGCCAGTCAGCGCTGGGGCAATGTATCGTCTTCGTGAAGCGCGGCACGCCCTGCGTGACGGTGGTAGGCGTATCCGAGACGGTACGACGCGATCGCGTCCTGGAATCCTCAGCGCTGCCACAGATCTATCTGCCGTTAGGCAACCACGCGATGCCGGAGTACAAGGGAACGACGCTCATGGTCCGGGCGCAACCGGCATCCTTTGGGGCAGTCACAGCGCAACTGCACGCGCTGATACGAGAAACGTGGCCGGCATCTGTAGCGGAGATCACACCGATGACTGCTTCACTCGAACCCGAGTATCGACCGTGGCGCTTGGGAGCGACGCTGTTCAGCACCTTCGCGATTCTCGCCGTGCTCGTTGCCGCGGTCGGAATCTTCGGGACGGTTTCGTACGACGTGACGCAGCGCCGGCGCGAGTTCGGCATCCGTCTCGCACTCGGCGCAGGCGTAGGGAAGGTGTTGCGTCAGGTTCTCGGGGAAAGCACGCGCACGGTGGCGATCGGGGTGCTCGTGGGGATCGCGGGCTCGCTCGCGCTCGGTCGCCTCATCGCCAGCCTGCTGTACGACATCGCACCGAACGATCCGTCGACCATGCTCGCCGTCGGCGCGTTGCTGCTGGCGATCAGCGTCTTCGCCGCCCTCATCCCCGCCTGGCGCGCCATGCACGTCGACCCCGTCGAAACCCTCCGTAGCGACACGTAGCCGCTCGCCCTACGCCAACCCCCCCAGCTCCGCCAGCAGCAACAAGTACAACAGGACGAACAGCACCCCCTCCCACCGCGACACCCGCTTGTCCTGCGTCAGCAGATAGAACAGGAACGCGCTCCCCACGTACGCCGGTAGCGGAAGACGCACCAGCTCCTGCGGCACTTTCACCGGTCCCACCAGCGCGGCGATCCCCAGCACGCTGAACGAGTTGAAGATGCAGGAGCCGAGGATGTTGCCCACCGCCATCTCCGAGCGGCCGGCGCGCGCCGCGGTCACGCTCACGGCCAGTTCGGGGAGCGTGGTTCCCAGCGACAGGATCGTGAGCGAGGCGATCGCCGGCGAGATCCCGATGCGCGACGCGCTGATCATGAGCGCATCGAGCGTGACATCGGCCCCCAGGTAGATCCCTAGCCCAGCTGCAACGAGCGTGGCGATGTCTCGCGGGCGCACGCGCGCGGTCGGTGGTGCGTCGATCGCCGACGTGAAATGCGCGTCGGCGCCGGCACTCCGCCCCTCGGTCATGAGGTAGCCCATATAGGCCACGTAGCCGGCCACCAGCAGTCCCGCCTCCACACGCCCCACCGCGCCATCGAACATCACCAGCGCCAGCACCATCGCCGAACCGACCATGAAGTTGAGGTCGATGGCGATGTACTGCTCCCCCAGCTGGATGCCGCGCTTCGACGCCGCCGCCACGACTCCAAGGATGAACAGCAGGTTGGCGGTGTTCGCCCCCAGCACGTTGCCGCTCACGACCTCCGACGTCCCGCGGCTCACTGCCAGCACCGATGAGACGAGTTCGGGGAGCGACGTCCCGAGCGCGACGATGAAGACGCCGACGGCAAACGGGGATAGCCCGAAGGCTATCCCCACATGCTCGGCAGCCTCGGTGAAGAACTTGGCGCTGGCGATCAGGACGGCGATCGCACCGAGGAGTGCGAGCGCGACGAGCGGCGACGCGATGGCGTCGAGATTCATGCGTGACCGGGCGTGTCGCTAAGCTCCGTTAGGGGTTGGATGTGGTCGCGGCGTTCGTTCTCGGCGTGGAGTCCTCGAGCGTCTTGAGCACGTCCTGCCACTTGAACATCCCCTTCCCGAGGATCCAGTGGTCCATCCACGCCTTCTCGGCGACCGACTTGAGGAGCTGGTTGCGCGGGTCGGGGATGCCGTGCGTGTTCCCCGGATAGACGAAGAGCTCAGTCGGGACGCCGACCTTCTTGAGTCCCATGTGCAGCTCCTCGCTCTGCGGGCGAGGGACGCGGGGGTCGCCGTCGACGACGTGGATCATCGTCGGCGTCTTGGCATTCTTGATGTAGCGAATCGGCGACTGCCTCCAGTAGGCCTCGAAGTCTTCGTACGGCGGCTTTCCGCCGAGGTAGTTGGCACGCACGTCCTGCATGTCGCTCTGCGCGTACATCGAGATCCAGTTGGCGGTGCCGGCGCCCGACGACGCGGCCTTGAAGCGCGTGGTGTGGGTGATGATCCAGTTGGTCCAGTGGCCGCCGGCGCTCCACCCCAGCACGCCCATCTTGTCGCCATCCACCATGCCGTCGGCGATCAGCTTGTCGACGCCGGTCATGATGTCTTCGTAGCCCTTCTTGAAGTAGTCGTTGACGATCCCCCACTTGTGCGCCTCACCGTAGTTGGTCGAGCCGCGATAGTTGGGCTTGAGGACCATGTAGCCGTCGCCGGCGTAGGCCTGCGCGCCGTAGCCGCCGTTGAAGCCCAGCACGTCGGCCGACTGCGGGCCGCCATGGATCGCGACGATGAGCGGGTAGCGCTTGCCGGGGGTATAGCCGACCGGCTTCACCAGGATCCCGCAGGTGTTCTTCTTGTCCACCGACGTCCAGCAGATCTCCGATTCCTCGCCGAGCTGGAAGTCGGCCACCTGCGGATTGGCGTTGGTCACCTGGCGCCACGCCGAACGGTTGGCGACGTCGGCCACGTTGTCGACGACGAAGTGAATCGTGGGCGTGTGCGGATCGGCAAACGACACGAGGATCTTCCCGCTGTCCTCGTCGCGCTGCGCGTTGAGCGATGCCTTGTAGTCGGTGAGCTGCTTTACGGTGTTGGAGGCGAGGTCGAGCGCCATGAGCTGGTTGGTCGCCCGCACACCGTCGGTGTAGTAGATCGTCCTGGAGTCCGGCGACCACCACCCGATCGTCACGTCGCCATCGTAGGCGCCGCCGAGCTTCTTCCACGCCCCGCCCTTATCGGCGATGGCGCGCGTATAGACCTTGTTGGCGCGGAAATACTTGAAGTCGTCCGACGCCGAGAAGGCGATCGTCTGTCCGTCAGGCGCAAAGGAGAGCTGGGACTCGCCGATGTCCGCGTTGTTCGTGAGGCGCTCCATCCCCCCGGACTGCAGGTCGAGGAGGTACAGGTCGCTGTGGTTCCCCCCTTCCATCGTGGTGCGGGCGTAGCGGTCGTTGGGGAAGGCGCGGATCCCCGCCCACTTTCCGTCGTTGGAGAGCGTGACGCCCTCGACGGAGAAGCTGTCGCCCTGCGTGAGGCGCTTCTCGGTCCCGGTGGCGATGTCCAGCGCCCAGAGGTGCCGAAGCGGAATGTCCTGGTTGCGGATCTTCACCGTGAAGAGCTTGGCCATCCGCTCCTTGTCAGCCTTGTCGACCGAGTCCTGCGCCACGAAGTAAAGCGTCTTGCTGTCGTTGCTGATGCGCCACCACCCGATCGGCGTCGCGTGCTTGGTCAGCGCGCGCGCCTTGCTGCTGTCCATCCCCGCGACGGGGAGGACCATCAGCTGCTGCTCATCGCTCTTCCCCGCCGCGAACACCAGCCACTTCCCGTCGCGCGAGAAGGCGAAGTTCCCGACGCCGTCCTTCACGTCGGTGATGCGTTCGGCCTCGCCCCCGTTCGGGCGCATCATGAAGAGCTGTTGCGTGCTGGCGTTCCCCTGCGCGTCGCGGTTGCTCGAAAAGACGAAGAACGAGCCGTCGCGCGACCACGTGGGCGAGTTCTCGCTCTTGTCGCGCGTGAAGGTGAGCTGGCGCGTGCTCGCGAGCCCGTCCTTCGTCGAAACAACGAAGAGGTCGGTGTAGCGCTTCGCCTCCTTCCAGTTAGGCACCGACAGGGTGTAGAGCATCCACGCTCCGTCGGGGCTCAGTTCCGTCGACCCGGCTTGCCTCAGGAGCTGTTGGTCCATGAACGTCATGGGGCGAGACCCCTGCTGCGCACGCACCGAAGCGCTCGCGAGCGCGGTGCCGGCGAACAGGGCAGTGCAGATCCAACGAGCGGTGCGCATGGGGACGGCTCCTGGGGGGATTGGACAGCGGGCCACGGAGAAGGGGGGCAACGATGCAAGGCGTCGTGCCTCGGGGCAACCGCCCGTATTACGGAGGCGCCACGCGGGACGCTGATCGCCCCGCCTGATGCGCGCGCAGGGAACGCTCGCGCTGTTCCGGGTATCAACGAATGGGCATCCACGGTCGGCGCGGGCGGATTGCTTCCTCCCCTTTCTGGTCCGGTCGTGACGCAGTGGGACCCATGCGCGGGGTCGGACTTCGGTCCGGCCCCGCGTACTTGCATGCGCTCGGGCGGCGGCGGCTCTCGCCACAACCGGGAGTGGTCGGCCACGGAAGCGGGCAGTAGCTTCGCGCCTTCGCATGGGCTCCCGTCCGAACCACGTGGCGCTCACGACCGCGGAATTCGAGCCGCCATCCCCGCTCTCGCCCCTCGCCGATGTATCGCCCCGCAGCCCTCACCTGCATTTCCCGCCGTGGGAGCGTCGCACCGCAACATCGCGTGCGCGCGGCCGCGATCATCGCGCTTCTTGGCTGCGTTCCAGGTGCGCTCGCCCTGGCGCAGCAACCGAGCCGGGCAGACATCCTGATCGTCGGCGGGACGCTCGTCGACGGGACCGGGATGCCGGCGCGGCAGGCGGATGTGGCGATCACGGGCGACCGCATCACCTTCGTCGGTGATGCGCGCGCCGCCCGTATCGCCGCCGCTCGCCGCATCGACGCGCGCGGCCTCATCGTCGCGCCTGGGTTCATCGACCCGCACACGCACACCTACGGCGACCTCGAGAGCGATCGTGTCGATCGTCGCACCAATGCCGCCTACCTCATGCAGGGCGTCACCACTGTCGTGACGGGGAACGATGGGGGCGGCCCGGTCGATGTCGCAGCGCACCTCGCCGGGTGGGAGTCGCGCGGCATCGGTACGAATGGCGCCCTCTTCGTCGGCTTCGGCACGATCCGCGAATCGGTGCTCGGGATGCGCTCGAGCGCCCCAGACGCGAGCCAGCTCGACGCAATGCGCGCGATGGTGGCCAAGGGGATGGAGGGAGGGGCGATCGGGCTCAGCACGGGGCTGTACTACGCGCCGCAGAGTTACTCGACCACTGAGGAAGTGATCGAGCTCGCCAAGGAAGCAGCGCGCCGCCGCGGAATCTTCGACTCGCACATGCGGGACGAGAGTTCGTACACGGTGGGGCTGATGGGCGCGGTGCGCGAGGTGCTGCGAATCGGTCGCGAGGCGCAACTCCCCGTCCACATCGCCCACATCAAGGCGTTAGGCGTCGACGTGTGGGGCGAATCCGACTCGGTGATCGCGCTCATCGACAGCGCCCGGGCGAGCGCCATGGAAGTCACCGCGGACCAATACCCCTACACGGCGAGTGGGACGAGCGTCTCGGCGTCGCTCCTCCCCCGCTGGGCGGAAGCCGGGGGGCGCGATTCGTTGCGTGCGCGCATCCGCAATCCCGAGGTGCGCGACCATCTCGTCGCCGACATGACCGACAACATGCGCCGGCGCGGGGGGGCCAACTCGCTCCTCATCACCGGCGCAAGCGATCGCTCCATCGTCGGCAAGACGCTCGACGAGATTGCCAAAGCGCGCAATGCCGATCCGATTCTCACGGCGATGGAGATCATCATGGCCGGCGGTGCGGGCGTGGCCTCGTTCAACATGAACGAGAACGACATCGCGAACTTCATGCGACAGCCCTGGGTCATGACGGGCTCCGACGGCTCCGACGGCCATCCGCGCAAGTACGGCACGTATCCTCGCAAGCTGCGCGAGTACGTGTTCGGCAAGCACGTGCTCACCCTCGAGCAGATGGTGCAGCGCTCGAGCTACGACGTGGCGAAGGCGCTCAGGCTGGGATTGCGCGGCTCGGTTGTCCCGGGATGGTACGCCGACGTGATCGTGATGGACACGGCGAGGGTTGCCGAACGTGCGACGTACGAGGAGCCACAGAAGCTTGCCGAAGGAATGCAATACGTGTTCGTGAACGGAAAGCTGGCGGTAAGCGAGGGGAAGGTGACTGGTGTCCTCGCCGGGCGCGGGGTGCGACGGGACACACCGTGAAGGTGCCGCGCCTCGCGCACGGCACTCAGCGCGCGGCGCTGTTCGCCCGGCCGTTCATCCGGCCTTTCGCCGGACGCTTCGCCGGACGCTTCGTCGGACGCTTCGTCGGGCGCTTCACGGGGTTGGTCGCAGCGCCGGTGGTGATGCTCGCGTTAGGCGCATCGGCGGCGCGCGCGCAGGTCCCCATTCTTACCGCACTCTCGTCGCAGCAGGCGCCCCCGCGGCTCCACTGGCGCCGCATCGACACGCCGCACTTCACGGTCGTCTTTCCGGCCGATCTCGGGAGCGAGGCACAGCGCGCGGCGTCGATTCTCGAGCGCGCCTACGAACCGCTCACCAAGACGCTCGCCGCCAAGCCCGAACGCATCCCGGTCGTCCTCGACAATCGCTCGATGGTCTCCAATGCATACGTCGGTTGGGGGCCGCGTCGCTCGCAATGGTACGCGCTCCCGCCGTCGTCGACCGACGTGATGGGACCGGTGGAGTGGTACTCGCTCCTCGCCGTGCACGAGGGACGACACATCGTGCAGGAGCGGGCGATGCGCACCGGGATCATCGGCTTCCTCGATCGCCTCTTCGGCGACAACACCACCTCTTTGCTGGCCGGTGGGCTGTACTTCCCGTCGTGGTTCTGGGAGGGTGACGCGGTCGGGACGGAGACTGCGCTCACCGCCGACGGCCGCGGTCGTCAGCCGAGCTTCACCCAGCGCATTCGCGCGCTCACGCTGGCCGGCGAGCCGTATCCGTACTATCCGGCATGGGAAGGATCGTACCGCACCTACTATCCGGACTGGTACGAGTTGGGCTACGTGATCACGACGTACGTGAAGCGCACGTACGGCGACTCGACCTGGCGACGGGTGATCGAGCGTGCAACGCGTGACCCGATTCCCCCAATCGCGCTGAGCAGCGCGCTCAAGCACGAGACGGGGCGATCGCTGGTGCAGCTGCACCACGACGCGGTCGCCGCGATGGGGGCACTGTGGCGCGCACAGCGCGACTCGATTCACGAGACGCCGGCCAATGTGCAGCGGCTGTCCTCCGCAGACTATCACGAGTTTCGCATGCCGCAGTACGCGGGAGACGGGAGCATCGTCGCAATCTCGTGGGACCTCGACCACACACCGCGCCTCGTCCGCGTCCGCGACGGGAAGGTGGAGGTGCTGCACGCGAACATTGGACTGTACGGCGAGATGCCGTTTCATGTGCAGGGCAACACGGTGGTCTGGAGCGAGTACACCGTTTCGCCGCGCTGGGGAGAGGAGAGCTTCCTCGTGATCAAGACGCTCGACCTGACGACCGGTGCGGTGCGACAGCTCACCACGCACTCGCGCTACGTGGCGCCGGCGCTCTCGGCGGACGCCAGGCGCATCGCCGCGATCGAGTTCTCGTACCAGCGTGTCGCCACGCTCGTCGTGCTCGATGCCGCCACCGGGGCCGAGTTGCAACGCATCCCCAATGCGTCTGGTCACTTCCTGCTCACACCGGCGTGGGCTCCGGACGGTAGGTCGCTCGACGTCGTGGCGGTCGATGGTACCCGCGGCAACGCCCTCGTGCGCGTCCCGCTCGACGGTTCCCCCTCCGACACGCTGATCGACTTCACGCACGACGCCATCTCGCGCCCGGTGGAGCGCGATGGACGCATCGTCTTCGGGAGCCCTCGCTCGGGACTCGACAACCTCTTCGCGCTCGACCTCGCCACCCGCCAGCTGCAGCAACTCTCGTCGCGCCCGTTAGGCGCCGCGTGGCCGGCCATCTCGCCGTCCGGTGACTCGGTCGTGTTCAGCGACTACAGCGTGAAGGGCTACGATGTCGCGACCATGGCGCTCGATCCCGCCACGATGCGCCCGGTCGAGACGACGTCGAAGCCCCGCCCGAGCTTTGCCGATCCGCTCGTGACGCAGGAGCAGGGGGGGAGCATCCTCGACTCGCTGGTGGTGACGCCCTGGGAGTCGCGCCCGTTCACCGGGTGGTCGCGCCTCTTCGACTTCCACTCCCTCTCGCTCTCCCCCACCACCGATGGGGTGAACACCGGGCTCGTGCTCTACTCCCGCAACGTGCTCAACACGATGGGGGCAATGATCGGCCCCACCTACAACTTCGATGAGAAGACTGTTTCTCTCGACGCTGGCGTGAGCTACGCCGGATTTCACGTGATGGTCGACGGCGCCGCGCGCATCGGGGAGCGCGCCTCCACCTATGAAGACACCAGCGGGACGGTCCACTCGTTCAGCTGGAAGGAGCGATCGATCGCCACCTCGCTCCGTCTCCCGCTCACCCGCCTCGACGGGCAGACGCGTCGCTCCCTCACCGGCAGCGTGACGTTGGGGCGTACGCGCATCAGCGATCAACCGGTCGCCTTTCGCTTCGAGAACAACAACGGCGACTTCTCGACGATGACGTACGCGATCTCGGCGTCACAGGTCCGGGCGATGGCGTATCGCGACCTGTATCCGGTTGGTGCGGTGCTCACCGGGATCTACCGCGACACGCCGTTCGGGAGCGACTACACGTCGCGCCAGAGCGCGGTGCTCGGCGCGGCGTATCTGCGTGGGTTCCTCGCGCACCACGCGCTGGTGCTCGACGCTGCCCGCCAGGAGCAACGCCCGGAGAACTATCGGTTCGGGTCGTTTGTCCTCTTTCCACGCGGCTACGACTCGCGCTACCACGACATCCTCACGCGCGCCGGCGCGACGTATCACTTTCCGCTCGCCTATCCCGACCTCGCGCTCGGCAACTGGCTCTATCTCCGCCGAGTGCAGGGGTACCTTTTCGGCGACGTAGGGCGCGGCGAGTCGCAGAACGGCGCGACGTCGGTCGACTATCGCTCGGCGGGAGGCGCCGTCACGTTCGACGTCGCGCCATTCGGGCTACGCACGACGCTGCGTACCGGCGTGCGGGTGAGTCGCACGTTTACCGGAGTCGGGCGTACGGTGATGCAGATCGTTCTAGACTTCTGAAGACGAGAGGACGAGAAGACGAGATCCTATTCCGCTGAGAGCTTCCACACGGTGCGTGAGCGGAAAGGGTTCTCGGGACGGAGGATCGTGCTCGGGAATTCTGGGTGGTTTGGGGAGTCGGGGAAGTGTTGGGTTTCGAAGCAGACGCCGGAGCGGGGGGCGTAGATGCGCCCGGCGCGTCCCAGGAGGCCGGGGTGCAGGTGGTTGCCGCTGTAGAACTGCATCCCAGGCTCGGTCGTGAAGACCTCCAGTACTCGCCCGCTCAGCGGGTCGCGCACCCGGGCGGCGGGCGCGAGGGCACCGTGCTTCGGCGGGGCCCGCAACACGTAGTTGTGGTCGTAGCCTTCGCCATAGCGCAGCTGCTCGTCGTCGGCACCGATGCGCTGGCCGATGGTGGTCGCGGCGCGAAAGTCGAATGGTGTCCCTTCAACCGGCGCGAGTTCACCGGTGGGGATCAGCGTCGCGTCGACCGGCGTGTACTCGTCGGCGAAAATCTCCAGCTCGTGACCGAGAATGTCGTTGCGCCGACTCCCCGCAAGATTCCAGTAGGTGTGCTGCGTGGGGTTGAACGGCGTTGCACGGGTAGTGGTCGCTTGCAGCTCGATCGAAACCGTGTCGTCATCCGCCAGGAGGTAGCGCACCGAGAAGTGCACCTCGCCGGGATATCCCTCGTCACCATCGGGGCTGGTGAGGGAGAAGCGCACCCCCACGCCGTTGGCCGTCGTGACCGCGCGCGCCGCGTAGAGGTGCTTGTCGAATCCCACACGCCCGCCATGCAGGTGATTCGGGCCGTTGTTCGTCGCCAGCTGGTAGGTGGTCCCGTCGAGCGTGAAGCGCCCGTGCGCAATGCGATTGCCGTAGCGTCCCACCACCGTTCCGAAGTACGGCGAGCGCGTGAGGTACCCTTCGAGGTCGTCGAAGCCGAGCACCACGTCGTCCGGCGTTCCGTCGCGATCGGCGACCCTGAGCGAGATGATCGTCGCGCCTAACGTGATCGCGGTGAGCCGAGTGCCACGGCGATTGGTGAGGTCGTACGCGTACACCGCGCGCCGCGTAGGCGTGGTTCCCCAGTAACGGCGCGTGACGGAGGGAGCTTGTTGCGAGGTCAAATGGAGTGAAGCAGAAAGGGTATATGCGCTCGGCGAGTCGCCCGCCGTCAGTGCTCTCACGTCGCCGGTCGTTGCGACTTCTCTGAACATCGCCAGGACGAGAGGCGCCGACCACTCTCACCCGGTAGATTTCACCATCTCCCCGTCCCCCGTCTCCCGTCCCACGCATGCCCATCGTCCGCCCCGCGTCGCACTACACCAAGGCCTACTTCGACAAGTGGTACCGGCATCCGCGCCACCGCGTCAAGTCGCCCACCGACATCGAGCGGCAACTGCGATTCGTGGTCTCTGCCACCGAATACCTGTTCGAGCGCCCGGTGCGCAAGGTGCTGGATGTAGGGGCAGGGGAGGGGAACTGGTCGCTCGCCCTCAAGAAGATCCGCCCGGGCGCCAAGTACTACGGCGTCGATGCCAGCGAGTACGCAGTCGAGCGATTCGGTCGCAAGCGCAACATTCGGCTGGGGACGTTCGCCACCTTGCCCGAACTGGGTCTCCCCGACGACTTCGACCTCGTGCTCTGCTGCGGAGTGCTCAACTACGTCGCCCTGCGCGAGCTGCGGAGCGGCCTCACCTTTCTCGCGACGCTCTGCCCAGGCGCGGCGTACTTCGAGGTCTTCAGCTCGGCCGACGACGCCGAGGGCGACTTCACGCGCGCCGAGGCGCGCGCGCCGGCGTGGTGGCGCGCTCTCTTCAGAAAGGCGGGGTGGAGTGCCCTCGGGATGCACCTCTACCTCCCCACCCCCATCGAGGGCGTCGCCGCCGCACTCGAGCGCGCCCGCTAATCGCGGTCAGCGGCGCACGAGCGAGCGGCGGCGAGCCCTCGCCAGCGCCTAACGCGGAAGGCGGATCACGTAGTCCGGCGGGGGCTCCTCGCCGCGCAGGTGCCGCACGAAATAGTCCCACGTCTGCTGGATGACGTACGATTCGCCCGCGTACGAGTGATTGCGGTTGGGGTACACGAAGACGTCGAACTTCTTGTTGGCCTTGATCAGCGCGTCGATGACGGCCAGCGTCATGTTCGGGTGGACGTTGTCGTCGAGCGTTCCGTAGGTGAGGAGGAGCTTCCCGCGCAGGTTGGCGGCGATGTTCTGGTTGGCCTGCGAGTCGTAGTTGCTCCTGCCGGCGGCATCCTTCACCTCGAGCCCCTGGTATTTCTCTCCCCACGGGAAGTGATAGCCGCGCTGGTCGTGGTTCCCGGCCCCCGACACGGCGACCTTGAAGAAGTCGGGATAGCGGAGGATGGCATCGGTCCCAGAGAATCCGCCCCCCGAGTGCCCGTAGATCCCCACGCGATCGAGATCCATCTGCGGATAGCGGAGCGCCAGCTCCTTCATCGCCGAGATGTGGTCGGGGATCCCGTTGTCGGCCATGTTGGCGTAGTAGCCGTCGTGGAACGCCTTGGAGCGGAGCGGCGAGCCTAACGCGTCGACGGTGAAGACGATGAATCCCAGCTCGGCGAGCGACTGTCCGTTCCCCGGCGCGCTCGGCGTGAAGCTCCGCGTCGCCACCGCGCCGATCTGCGGACCGGGGTAGATGTAGTCGACCACGGGGTAGTGCTTCGTGGAGTCGAAGTCGGTAGGGAAATAGAGATAGCCGTAGACTTCGTTCACGCCGTCGCGCCCCTTGGCGTGGAACGGCACCGGCGGCTTCCACCCGTCGGCGAGGAGGCGCGAGATATCGCCCTGCTCGATCGTCTGCAGCACGCGCCCGTCAGCTGCACGCACCACGCCCACCGGCGCCATGTCGCGCCGCGAGTAGAGGTCGACGAAGTACTTCCCCGACGGCGATGCCCACACGGTGTGGTCGGCGTTCTCGGTGGAGAGGCGCGTCAGCCCGCTCCCGTCGAGCCCTACCTTGTAGAACGCGCGATAGTACGGATCGAGCGCGTTCTCGCGCCCGACGGCGGTGAAGTACGCTGCGCCCAGCGTCTCGTCGACGGAGAGAAGGTCGTAGACGAGCCAGGGTCCGCTCGTCACCTGCGCGATCACCTGTCCGTTCGTCGCGTCGATGCGATAGAGATGCCCCCACCCGTCGCGCTCCGACCACCAGAGCAGCTCCTTCCCGTTCCGGAGCACGCGCCAGTTAGGCGGGCCACCGAACTGGTTGAGTTCGCGATACGTCTTCCCCTGCTCGGTGAACGCGACGCGCGTTGCCCCGGACGTGGGGTCGCCCTCGTAGACGGTGTAAGTCTTGAAGTCGCGGCTCCGCGCCGTCACGAAGAGCGCGTGCCCATCCTTCGTCCACTGCACGTCGCGAAACGCCGAGTCAGCCGACGTGAAGAAGCCTGGGACCGGCGGGATGTCGAGCTTCGTCGCACGCTTGCTCTGCACGTCGAAGACGTAGGCCGCCCACGTGGGGATGATCGAGTCGCCGGGGAGCGCGTAGTGATACGTGTGCAGCTTCGGACGGCCGCCGGGGACGGTCTCGATCAACGGGAGGAGCTCGACGCGTCGCTCATCGTAGCGATGTGTGGCGATGCGCTTGGAGTCCGGTGACCAGCGCAGCAGCGGGAAGAGCTTCCGCTTCGATCGGCGATTGGTGATCTCCTGGCAGCACCCCTCGGGGACGACGGCATATCCCCAGTTCGCCTCGCCATCGGTGGAGAGCTGTGTCTCCACTCCGGTGGCGACATCGCGCACCCAGAGATTCTCATTGCGCGAGAAGGCGGCCCACTTGCCGTCGGGAGATCGCACCTCGTCGAGCGGGAGCGCCGCCAGCTTCTCGGGACCGGTGCAGCGATACGTCACGATATCGCACGTGTAGCGCGCCGAGTCGGCGACTTGCACCTGGATCGCCCTGCCGTCGCGAACGAAGGTGAGTTCGGTGAACGGGAGTCGTTCGGCGCTGTAGGTCGTGTCGGCCGCGACCGACAATGCGGCGGCCAGTCTCGCGTGATCGAAGGCGACCGATCGGGTTCCGCGCACCGGGTCCACCACGATGAACTCGCTTCCTAACCCGCGAGAGCCGCGAAACCAGAAACGGTCGCCATCGAACCAATGCGGGTCGAGCTGGTTCCCCGACACGAGCCGTTGCACATTGGCGCCGAGGAACGACTCGGCGCGCGCATAGCGCGACGTCGAGGCCTGTGGATGCGCCGACTGGGCCGAAGCGCTCGTCGCGAGGAGCGCGGTGATGACGGCGACGTGGATGGTGAACGCGCCGGCACGGGCGCGAAGCGTAAGGTGGTGCACGGGGGAGGCTCCTGAGAGGACGCCCGAAGAACGGGGGCGACGCCGAATCGGTCAAGGAGGAGCGCGCGACCACACGGGTCGCGCCGGGAGTTGCGCGCGAGGCGAGACTCGCGCCTCTTCCCCGTTGCCGATCGCCGTTCCCACGCTCGCCCTCCCTCCCC
>CAZWVG010000078.1:0-22224 GCA_964637355.1 uncultured Gemmatimonadaceae bacterium | reverse complement strand
TGGCGGGGATCGTGGTGAACAACGCGATCCTCCTGGTGGAGTTCATCGAGCACTACCGGCACGAGCAGCACGTAGCGCTCGAGGCGGCGGTGATCGAGGCGGGTGCGGTGCGCATGCGCCCGATCCTGATGACGACGGTGACGTCGATCATGGGGTCGCTCCCGCTGGCGCTGGGGTTGGGCGCGGGGGGCGAGCTGATGCGACCGCTGGCGATCGCGGTGGTCGGGGGGCTCGTGGTGTCGACACTTCTCACGCTGTTCGTGGTGCCGTGCGCGTACGTGCTCGTGCAGCGCGGCGGGGTGAAGGTCTTCCTCGTTGGGGAGCGGAAGGGGGCGGCGCTCTCGGGGGAGCCGGTGGAGGGGGCGGGGGACTGATCCGCCACGAGCGAAGGGTCTCCCGCGCCCGCGCCATCGCCCGCAAGATTCTCCGAACGCGCGGCGTCGATGTCCCCTCTCAACGGCGTACATGGGTCGACCACAGGCGGGGAGGAGTGTGGCGGAGGGTCTCGCGCGGCGATGCCCGCGAGTCGGCGTGCCGTCCGTGCTGGCGCTGCTCATCGTCAGCGGATGCGCGGCGTCGGGCGCAGAGCGAGCATTGCCCGCTTCGCTCACGGACCGCTTCTCGGCTGGACGCCTGGGCGGCTTCACGATCTACCGTGAGTGCGCGCCGCAGCGCACGCCGACCGCGACGGGGAATTGCGAAAGCGATCGCCTTGCGTTCAACCACGCGCTGACGGCCGATGTCGCGCTCACAGCGCGACAGTCCCGCGACAGTTCGTTCGACGCACGACGGCTCAGGGCGTTGCTCGATCTTCGATGGAATGGTGGAGATTCGTCCACACTCGCGCGCGCCACTCGCGACGTAATTCGGCTACTCGACGATTCGCCTCGCGACGCCTCGCTGTGGAACGCGCTCGCGGTCGCAGAACTCGAGCGAGGAGACGCCGCTGGAGACTTCGCGGCATACCTGCGCGCGCTGAACGCAGTGTCGCAGTCGCTCAAGCTCGACTCGTCGGCCACGCCGGTCCGCTTCAACCGTGCGCTCCTTCTGCAGCGTTTGCACCTCAACCAGAGTGCCTGGGTCGCATGGAACGATGTGCTGGCCAGACCGGATGCTGCGGGATGGAAGCGGGAGGCAAAAGCGGCAGCTGCGCAGCTGGTGACGCACGACTCGGCTACCGGCTGGGCACACATGCTGGACGCGCCTCAAGGCGCGTTCGATCCGACACCGGTGGATGTGCTCGTTGGCACCAACGTGCAGGCGGCACGGGAGTTCAGCTTTCCGCTTCTAGGTGCGTGGGGGAGGGCGGTACTCGCCGGTGACGGCGAGCGTGCGACGTACTATCTGCAGTTGTGCGCGGCGATCGGCGAAGCCATTGCGCGCCGCGGGGGCGACCAAGGCGTGGCGCGGAGCGCGAATCACTTGCTGCGTGCGCGTGAACGCGAGCAGCGGGCGCGCATGGCACGCGGTTACGTATTGCTGGCAGAAGGCGTTCGGCTTCACGCGAACGGCGCGTATGACGACGCACTCAAGACTCTGCGCAGCGCCCGTGAGGAGTTGAGAGCTGACGCGGCGCCGTTCTGGAGGTGGGCGCAGTTCTATCTCGCGTCCTCACACATGAACTCCGGTCAGTTTCGCGAAGCAACGACGCTGCTTCGGTCGCTCGAGCACGTGGACAAGCGGGAATCGGCGCTTCGCGGGAAAGCGATTTGGGCCGAAGGAGTCACCGAGCTTCGTCAGGGACACTACGAAGCGGCGATAGAGCGGTACGACGCGGCCAGGGATGACATCGTCCGGAGCGGCGAGACTGAGAACCTCGGCGCGCTCTCATACCTGCGAACCGAGGCGCTTCGGCTCGGAGGTCAACAGGCGCTGGCGCTCGCGGAGGCGATGGACGGGATGCGACTCCTCTCGGCGTTTCCTGCGTCTCAGTACCTGAACAACCATGAATCGAACGTAGCATCGATGGCGCGCGATGCCGGGCTCGTTTTCGCGGCGTTCGAGGTCGCGAACGAAGTCGTGCTCACATCAGAGCGCGTAGGACGTGCGCCGCTGCTGGCCTGGGCACTGAGGGGACGGGCGCGCGACCGAATCGCAATGGGCGACACGGCCTCGGCGATGTCGGATCTCGCTCGCGCATTGCGCGAAGCTGACTCGATGCAGCCTGGCGTAGGACGCGAGCGTGTGCGAGCGGATGTCGAGTACGTCCTCGCACAAGTTCTCGGCAACTCTCGTCCCGATACTTCTCGAGTTCTGCTTGAAAAAGTGGTGGACGCCTATCGTCGACTGAAGCTGCCAAACCACCTGCCGGGCGCCCTCGCCAGCCTCGCACGACTCGTTGTGGTCTCAGGCGACACAGGGCGTGCGATCGACCTTCTTCGCCAATCGTCCAGCATGATCGCACGTCAAACGAAGCGCATCGAGTCGCCGGAGGCGCGAGCAGCATTCGTGGATGCGGTGGATCCCGTCTACGATCAGCTCATTCAGCTCAACCTGGCGACGGGGCGTTCCCGCTCGGCGCTCGCTGCGGTACTTCAGTCGCAGGCGCGACCGTGGGTCGGCTCTGACGCGAACGAGAACGTCAACTTCACCCACACACCAACGTTGGATGACGCGCGCCGCAAACTGGCGCCAGATGAGCGGCTGATCGACTACGTCGTCCTGAGCGATCGCCTCTGCATTTGGGTGGCGTCGCGAGATGGGTGGTCGATGTGGCAGGCGCCCATTCGGCGCGACTCACTCGCGAAGTTGATCGCGCGGGAACTGCGTGCTGTGATGACGTCGGAATCGTCGGGAGATTCCGTCGAGGCATCGCTCTACGAAATCCTGATCGGCTCAGTGCGCGACCGGCTCGAGGGCGCGCAGCGACTCGTCATCGTTCCTGATCGCGAACTGGGAGAACTCGCGTTTGCCTCGCTGCGTGATCGCGTTCGCGACCAGTACCTCGTGGAACAGTTCGAACTGCGTCAGATCCCAAGCGTTGCCTTTCTGCTGCGCGGTGCCACGCCTGGCGTCGATGGTCGCGCACTCGTCATCGGCGACGTACGCTACGTCGGGGGCGAGCACGTCACGTTGCCGGGAGCAGCGAAAGAGGCGTACGCGATCGCGCAACTTCATCACGACGTCGAGCTGCTGTCGCAGGACGATGCAGCGCACGACCGCGTCGTGAAAGCATTCGCGGATGTGGCGATCATCCACTTCGCAGGACATGCGATCACGAATCGCGCGCGTCCCGAGTTGTCGTATCTCGCGCTGAGTACTACTGGTGCGCCATCGTCATCTCGACTGGAAGCTCGGGAAATCATGACCCTGAAGCTGTCTAAGGTGCGGGTCGTGGTTCTCTCGGCCTGTAGCACGCAGGGAGCCGCGACTCGACGTGGAGGGATGCTGCCCGCACTCGCGTACAGTTTTCTCTCGGCTGGTGTCGCGGCCACCGTGTCGACGATGTGGGACGTGAACGATCGAGCCACCTTGCAATTGCAGCGCGACTTTCATCAGCGACTAGCGGCAGGGGAGCGCGTGGCCGCTGCGTTGAGGAACGCGCAACTGGACATGCTGCGATCCGGCGATGCGGAGCTGCAGCATCCGAGTGCCTGGGCCGGTTTCGTCGTGAACGGCGCGTAGAAACTCTCAATGGGGAGGTGTTGAAATGGCGTTCGAATTGCGCGTGCACTTTGCGGGCTTGTGTGCCTACGTGACGGATCCAACGGACGGCAAGCTCGGCGTCCTGATGCCCGATTGCCGCAACGGGATCGCATCAAAGCATCACGATGACAACACTGACGGTGTGCATCACGCAGCCTACATGCGCGTCGACCTGGGAAGCCTGTCCACAGGTTATCCGGGCGGCGAGGCAGCCGACGGTCCGACGTATGAGGTCGTGCATCGCCTGGACGGCGAGCAGGTGGAGATTTCGCCACTGCCGTTAGGTGCGGTCGTTGGCACGCCCAACGTTCCGAAGGTGACTGGGTGGTTCGACGACACTCAGCTGAAGCCGGGACTCTTCGCGGCCGTGCGAAAGGAAGTCGTCATGAGGACCGTGCTTACCGGTGGGGAGATCCGGGCGGACTACGGGAATCGTGACTGGGAGGTCGCCGGTACACTCGCCCATGACGGTCGCGCACAAACCGGATTCTTCGCAGGTGAAATCCGCTGGCGCACGACCATCAACGACGACTCTGTCACCGTGACGCTCCGGAAGCTGACCGACAACAGCACGGTCGATCTCGTACTACGCCCAGTCCGGACGCCGAGTGGAGATGCCGTCACCGTGAAGCTTGCGAATCTGTGCGCGTTGAATCCGCTGGAGTGGGATCAGCTCGAGACGAGTCTCACGACGCGGGACGTAGACTTCAAGTGGCTCTACCGGCTGTTCGACGACACGTCACGGACTGCCTCATGGGCGAAGCGCCTGGCCGGCAAGGAATTTCCCTACCCCTTGCAGAGGGGGACAAATACTCGCGGGGATGAGGACTGCACGGGAATTGCCGTCGTGGCGCACTTCTAGGGCAGCAGGCATGCGCGACCACGATCCGAGCCGCACACCTTCATCTCTCATTGTCGCAGAACGCCCGAGCGCGCGAATGCGAGTCCGTCATGTCGGGGTACGCGTCGACGGGCTCGCAACCGAGATGCGAACGCTTGCAGTGCCACGCGGTATCGAGGTGAGGGAGATTGGCGCCGGCCGCATCGCGACGTCCGAAGGTCCGGGAGTGTCCGAGGATCGCGAGGACTCCTCAGGGGACTTTCCGAGACTCCTCCTGCTTCGCGGTTCGGAGCGGGAGATCGACGTCCTGGAGCGAGAGTATGAGGGTCACGACCGCCTCGTCGTACAGCGTCCACCCCAGTGGCGCCCCGTGCATCGTGACGGACTCGTAGTGCGCGCGCTGCAGGCAGGCCAGGCACAGGCGTATGAAAACAAGGCGCGAAGTCAGTGCGCATTCGACGCCGCTGACACGATTCCGCGCGGCGACGTTCCTGCCAGAATATTTGTCGTCGACGTCGGGCGTCCTAATCATCCACAGCTTGCTGGGAGAGTGGACTATCACGGAACCCTTGATCCGCGCGCGTCGTACCTGCCCCACGGCACTGGAGTTTGCGGCGTCCTCGCCGCCATCGCGAACGGCTCCGGATTCGAGGGCTGCTGTGATGCGCAGATTGAATTTCACAACGTGTACAGGCCTGACGTGAGATCAGGCGCGATGGTGTTCGACCCCGAAATCTTCTATCAGGCGCTCCTCTCGTTCTGCCACTCCCCCTCGCGTGTGCTGAATCTGAGCATGTCCACAGATCACGATGACCGTGTGGCGGAACTGATTTTCGAGTGCGTTCAGCGCGCGAACAAGATGATTGTCACAGCGATGCCGTCGGATGGAGACGGCAGCACTTTTCCAGCGTCCCTGCCCACGGTTATCGCCGTTGGGGGCGTCGATGATGCTGGTGATGCATCGTACGCGGTGCCGCGCGGCATGCGGGCCGTAATTAGTGCGCCCGCCTCGCAGCTGGACGTGCTGGCGCCAGGGGGTGACTACGGGCGCGACAGCGGTACGTCGTTCGCGGCGCCCGCCGTCAGCGCAGCTCTCTGGTTCGCAACGCTCCTGCGTCCGTCGGCCACGCCTTCGCGATTGCAGTCGCTTCTGATGCGAAGCGTCGAACCCGGTGCGCTTCCCGGTACGCTCCCCGACTCTGCGCGTGGAGCCGGACGCCTCCTCGTCCCTGCGATGATCGATGGATGGCAATGAGTAGCGACTTCCCTGCCCCTCGGACGCGCCGAGAGAATGAGCACCGAGTTTCGGAGACTACCGATGTCATGCTCGTAAGTGTGACTCGTCTCGTATTGGTGCCGCGCGCAGTGTCTTGCCGCTGGAGCGTATCGGTGTCTCGTCCGTCAACGATGCTGTGTCGAGCCGAACTTGCGGGGAAGATTGAGGGTGAAACGAGACTCCGGTCGCTGCCGCGACACTTGACAGTCGCGCCCGACCGCGTGCAATAGAGGAGTTCGCCCACGCAGCGCTCCCGTCACCGCTCCCGCGCGCGCGCCACCGCCGCGCGGCAATCGGAATATCGTCATGATCACCTTCAAGGACTGGAAGTCCGGCACGAGCGCCCTGCTCACGACCGGACGCAGCGACGAACTCAAGGCGATCGGTGACGCCTTCCAGGCCTACGAGAGTGCGACCGGCGCGGCGAAGGACGGGGCGCGGGAGCGCCTGCAGGCCGCCTTTACCGCGTGGAAGGGGTCGAAGGGGACGGGCAACGAATGGATGTCGTCCAAGCGCAACTCGAGCCGAGCGATGGAGAAGCTCGCTGCGATGCTCGAGGGGGCGAACGAGGAAACCGCGTTCAGCCGCGGGACCGCCCCCGACTACATGCACGCCGATCTGGTGAACGCTCGGCTCGGCGTGCTGTATCTGTTTAGTCGCCTGAACGTCACGCCCGGACTGTTCAAGATGCTGCTCGAGGGAGGGCTCGACATCACCGGACAGGCGCTCGATGTCGGCGGCGCGAGCGAGACGGTGAAGGACAACTTCGGCAAGGTTCAGTCGGCGCACGGGAAGCTCAAGGGGAAGATCGACGAGAAGCTCGACTCGCTCGAAGGGAAGCTGGTCAAGCAAGTTCCCGTGAAGAACGTGAACCTCCCCGTGGGACAGGCGCCAAGCATCGACTTGACGCCCAAGGTGGCGCCGGTGACGGTCACGTCGACCGGCTTGCTCGCGCAGTCGAGCGCCTCCCGCCAGCTCACGAACCCGAAGCTCGATGCGATTCGCGTGAAGATCGAGGGGTTGCTCGACAAGTTCGTCGAGAAGATCAAGGCGATCCTGCAGGAGAAGTTCGGGACGATCGAGGACGCGGCCGGGACGATCAAGCAGCTGATCAAGGCGATCGCCAAACTCGTGGCAGCGAAAGCCGCGCCGTACATCGGGTCGAGCATGGACGTGGTCAAGTCGTGTGCGACGATGCTCGATGCGTCGGTCACGAAGTTCCGCACGTGGAAGGAAGGGCGCGGCGTGGAGATCGCGCAGGGGCACCCGACCACGGTCGTCGATTCGATCAACCGCGCGATGACGGCGTCGGTCTTCTCCGGCCTCTACGACGTGCTCAAGGGGGCGGGCTCGCTCGCGATGGATGCCGCGGCGTTCGGGGCCGGTGGACTCGTGAACCTCGTGATCTCCGCGGTCGAACTGATCATCAAGTTCATCTGGCGACTGGCCGAGACGGTGCGCTTCAACAAGTTCTGCGCGCAAGCGCGTGAGCACTACGAGAACTCAAAGCGCGACGACTCGATTCTCAAGCATCCGTTTGCATTCGCCGATTGGTATCGCTCGCACGCGCTCAATCTTCCGCTGATCGCCGTGCTGACGCTCAACTCCGGCATCTGCGGCGACAAGATGCGTTACCTCACCATGTTCAACGGCGACGCGCAGATCACCACCGAGCGATTCCAGGCTGGCGTGCGATTTCTCGACAACCTGAAGCCGTGGGGGGCGCAGTACATCAAGGACACCGGCTACGAGATCCGGAGCGTGGGCGACCCGCTGGTCAACAACCTGGTGAACAAATTCGCCGTCTCGCACACCGCCGAGAAGTCGACGTTCGATAAGGTGGTGGGGGTGCTCAAGGCGTAGCGTCTGCACGATGCCGACGCATCGTTGACCGGACAGTCACAGGCGCAACGAGATGATCCGGGTCGAAGTGAAATGATGCGAGCGCCGACGCCGCACTCTCCGATCGTGGGGCATGTGGCTACCTCTCATCACTTGCGCGCGCCGCCGAGCCGAGGCGAAGCTATGTCCATGCCCGCCGCGTTGGACCAGTTCTACACGAGGAAGGAAGTGCTGGCGTTCCCCGATGACGGGAATCGCTACGAGCTGGTGCATGGCGAGCTGCTGGTGAGCCCTTCGCCTCGTCGAATGCACCAGCGCCTCGTGCTCAACCTCGCGACGCTGCTTCGCGAATACGTTCGCCTGCACCGGCTCGGCGAAGTGCACGTGTCTCCCGCAGACATTTCCTTCGGTGGACTCGAAGATGTGCTCGTGCAGCCCGACGTCTTCGTGATCGGTAAGGAATACAGCGAGGCGCAGGAGTGGGATGAGGTGAAGACGCTGGCGTTGGCCGCCGAGGTGTTGAGCTCATCGACGGCACGCTTCGATCGATTCACCAAACGCCGACTCTACCAGGAGATGCGAGTGCCGATGTACTGGGTTATCGATACCGAGAACCGCAGCGCCGAGGTCTGGACTCCGGGGGCCACGCTCCCGGTCAAGCAGTCGGCGACGCTCACTTGGCAGCCGACAGGTGTGGACGTGCCGCTGCTGGTCGATGTCGCTGCGTTGTTTCGAGCGTAGTCGAGACGCTCACATCCCCAGCTTCCGCAACTCCGCCGCCCGCTGACGGCTCACCGCCAGCTGCACACCGTTGCGCAGCTCGGCGGTCATCCCGCTGCGCCCATGTCGGCGAAAGGCGGTCACGTAGTCGAGATTCACGATGTGCGTTCGATGGATGCGCACGAACATCGCCGGGTCGAGCCGTGTCTCCAGCCGGTTGAGCGCCAAGTGCACCCAGTGGCGCCCTCCGCCAGCGTGCGCAACCACGTAATCGCCGTCGGCCTCGAACCAGGCGACCTCCGACACGGCGAGTGGAACGATCGCCGTGCCGCGCCTGACGAAGAGGCGGGTCATGGGTCCGCTGCGAAGCGCCTCGCCGAGGCGGTCGAGCGGCGGCGTGGCCACCGGTTCGCCCAGCGCGGCGCGCACGCGCTCGAGTGCCGCACCGAGCCGTTCCTCCCCAAACGGCTTGAGCAGGTAGTCGACCGCGCCAAGCTCGAACGCCGTCACGGCATGCTGTCCATACGCCGTGGTGAAGACGACGAACGGCTGGTGCTCGAGGCGGGCGAGCACCTCGGTCCCGAGAAGTCCGGGCATCTGCACGTCGAGGAAGACGAGCTCTGGGCGCAGCGTGTTGATCGCCTCGACGGCGGCCAGTCCGTGCGCCGCTTCGCCGACACACCGAATCCAGTCGTGCACCGCGAGCATCTGTCGCAACCCGGCGCGGGCGACGGGCTCGTCGTCGGCAATGAGTGTCGTGACGCCCTCCGGTGCCGCCGTCACGCTACGCGTCCTCGCCGCGTTCGAGCGGGAGGGCGACCACCGCGGTGAAGCCGCGCCCGGGTTCGGACGCGAGCGAGAGCGCGGCACGCCGCCCGTAGAGCGCCTCGAGTCGCTCGGCGAGGCGCCGAAGTCCCGTCCCGGCGGATTGCGGGAGGACGACGACCTGCTCGCCACCGTCAGGCGCAAGCCCGGCCATCCCGACGCCCGAGTCGCGCACGGTCAGGAGCAATCGATCACCGGTCGCGCGCGCCGAGACGACGATGGCGGTCGCCTCGACCTGCGGTGCGGCGCCGTGTCGCACGGCGTTCTCCACCAGCGTCTGCACGACAAACGACGGAATGAGCGCGTCACCGAGTGCGGCATCGATCTCGAAGCGCACCTGCAGCCGCTCGCCGAAGCGGACACGCTCGACTTCCAGGTAGCGCTCGACGAACCGTCGCTCGTCCTCGAGCGGAATGAGGTCGCGATCCTCCTCGATGACGGTCCGGAGAAGCGTTGCCACCTCCTCGGCGGCCTGCGCGGCGCGTTTAGGCTCGACGGGGATGAGCTGCACGACGGCGTGCAGCGCATTGAAGAGGAAGTGCGGATTGAGCTGCGCGCGCAGCGCCGCGAGCTGCGTGGTTGCCGCGGCGGCTTCGGCGCGCGCGGCGCGCTCGGTCGCGCGTACGGCATACGCGATCCCGGCCACCATGAAATAGAGAAAGGCGCCGAGGATCAGGAAGGCGTAGAGTCCCGACGGGGGGAGGAACCAGCGCCCATTCACGATCCGCTCGAGGAGCGAGACCAAGCCCACCCATGCGCCGGCGAAGGCGACTGCGCCGAACGCGTGCGCCACCACAAAGAGCACGCTGAGCGGTCGCGGCCACTGCAGCCGATCGGTGAAGCGCTGGACGAGCAGCCCGAGCAGGGCGGCGATGCCGACGGCGCGCGAGCCGGCGATCGCCGCGCGCGCGAGACCTGCTCCGTGCGCCGCCGCGATCAGCGACGAGTAGAGGACCCATACCGGGAGCCAGGCGAGAAACAGGTGCAGCAAGGTCAAACCACGGGCAGCAGCGCTCGGTCGCCGCCCCGCCGACGGCGGCGGTGCAGGCGACACGGTGCGCCCAGGACCCGCAGCTGGCGCGGTCATCGCGGGGCGACGGCGGCCACGCGCTTGGCTTCCATCTTCAGCACCGCGGTCTCCCAGGTGCGGCCGCCATCCGTCGACCGGTCGCTCTGGTACTTGAACGCGGTCGGCGTGATGTCATAGAAGCGCGAGCGGGTGAGCGCGGGCTTCCCCTCGGCGTCGGTTCCGGCGCTCGTCAACGTCATCTCTCCATTCACCCAACTCCCTTCGGCGGTGGTGAAGCGTCCACGATAGACATCGAGCATGGTCTGCGTCCAGCGCCCCTTGGCTGGGTCGAAGGTGCGCATCGCGTGCGCGAGCGTGCTCGGGTTGCCCGATCGGTCGCTGACCCGAAGCTCATCCTCGATACCGAAGCCGTCGAAGGCCTTCCACGCCTTCCACGTCGCGCGAAAGCGAGGGGCGCCGTGGATGCGCGCGGCGAGGCTCGTGTTCTTGGGTGTCACGACGACGTCCCACTGCCCGATAAGGAAGGCGAACTGTGCGCTCTCGCGCGGCGCGGTGGTCGCCGAGGGGCCACCGGAACCGCCGGTGCCGCCACCGTGCTGGGCGCCGACGGCGACGGGCGCGAAAGAGGCGAGCGAGATGGCGAGGAGCAAGCGAGGGATCATGACACGACTCCAGTCCGGGACAGTGGAAGCCATCGCACACGTCGTCGACGCCGTTCGTCCGACGCTGGACGGCGGCGCAACGATCGACGCGTTGCGGGATGACCAGTAGTTGGCGCGCGAGGGCGCATTCCCAGAGTACCTCGAAGCGAGTGCGCCCTGGAGGCGCGCTTCGCTGAACGGTGTCGTGAGACCGATGGACGGTAGCCGCGATGCGAGCCGGCGTTCGTAGGTTGCGGCTCCCTCGACTCCGCCATCCATGACCGATACGTCCCGCCCCTCCTCCGATCCGCTCATCACGCTGCGCGGCGTCGGGAAGGACTACCCATCCGCAGCAGGCGTCTTCGTGGCGTTGCACGATGTGTCCCTGACAATCGAGCGCGGGGCGTTTGCGGCGATCGTCGGCGCGTCGGGGAGCGGGAAGTCGACGCTCATGAGCCTCATCGGCGGGATCGACCGGGCGACGCGGGGCGAGATCGTGGTGGATGGGACCGCGGTGCACGCGCTCGGCGAGCGGGCGATGTCGGCGTGGCGCGGGCGGCAGGTGGGGATCGTCTTCCAGTTCTTCCAGCTCCTCCCGACGCTCACCGTGGCGGAGAACGTCATGCTCCCCATGGACTTCTGCAACGTCTGGCCGGCGCGCGAACGACGCGCCCGGGCGCTCGACCTGCTCGACTCGTTAGGTGTGGCCGACCAGTGCGACAAGCTTCCGTCGCGCCTCTCGGGAGGGCAGCAACAGCGGGTGGCGATCGCCCGCGCGCTGGCCAACGATCCGCCCCTCCTGCTCGCCGACGAGCCGACGGGGAATCTCGATTCGCGCACGGCGCAAGCGATCCTCGACCTGTTTGCCGGGATCGTCGAACGCAGCAGCGGGAACAAGACGGTCGTGCTGGTGACGCACGAGGGGGCGGCGCTGCGTCGCGCGACGCAGGCGATCTCCATCAGCGATGGTCGCATCGCCGCGAGTGGGGCGGATGTCGTCCATGCTTAGTCCTCGCTGGCGCAAGGTGCTGCGCGACAGTTGGCTGCATCGCGGGCGCACGATCCTCGTGGTGGTGGCAATCGCCGTGTCGCTCGCCGGCGCCGGGGTGATCCTCAACGCGTGGGCGCTCGTCGAGGTGGCGACACGAGAGGGATTCCACAAGAGCAATCCGGCATCGGCCACGTTGCGCGTGGCGAATCTCGACGCGCAGGCCCTCGCGCAGGTCCTCGCGCAGGCGCGCGCGCAACCGGACGTGCGCATGGTGCAGGCGCACAAGACGACGATCGCACGCGTACAGATCGGGGGCGCGACCTTCACGGCGATGCTCTTCACCGTGGGAGACTTCGGTAACATTCGCATCGGGACCGTCGAGCCGCTCAGCGGGAGCTGGCCGCCGCGCGACGGTACGCTGGTCATCGAGCACTCGTCGCTCGACATGTCGGGGGCGTCGGTGGGGGATGAAGTGCGCCTTTCGCTCGGCGACGGCGCCCCCCTGACGGTGCCCGTGGCCGGGATCGCCCGCGACGTTGGACTTGCGCCCGGGTGGATGGAGCACGTGGTGTACGGCTTCGTGACGGCAGGGACACTGCAACAGCTGCACGCCCCTTCGACGCTCGACGAGTTGCAGCTGGTGATCGGGGATGGGTCTCTCGATCAGGAAGGGGTGCGCGAGCGTGCCTACGCCGTCGCCAAGGCGCTCGAGGCGGGGGGGCATCACGTGAGCGATGTGAGCGTCCCAGTGCCCGGCGAACATCCGCACGCGGCGCAGATGGATTCGCTCCTCTACACGCAGGGCGCATTCGCGTTGATGTCGCTTCTCCTGAGCGCCTTTCTCGTCGTCAACCTGATGTCGGCGCTGCTGGTGGGGCAGGTGCGCGAAATCGGGGTGATGAAGACGATCGGTGGCGGTTGGGGACAGCTCGCACTGATGTACCTGTCGATGGCGGCGCTGCTTGGAGCGGTCGCGGTGGCGCTCGCACTCCCCGTGTCGATTGCCGGGGGGCGCGCGTATGCCGCACTCAAGGGAGAGATGCTCAACTTCGAAATTCAGCCCTACGGAATTCCGGCGTGGGTCATCGCCCTGCAGATCATGGTTGGATTGCTGGTCCCTGTGCTCGCCGCTGCGCTCCCGGTCTGGCGTGGTTGTCGCATGGCAGTCAACGAGGCGCTGCGCGACGTGGGGATTTCGGCAGCGGCCGACCCCGGGGTGCTCTCCCAACGGATTCGCGGCGTCTCGCGTCCGATCGTTCTCTCGCTTCGCAATGCGTTTCGCCGTCGACAGCGGCTCGCCTTCACCCTCCTCGCCCTCTCGACTGGCGGCGCCGTCTTCCTCGGCTCGCAGAACCTGCGCACGTCGGTGATCGGCGCGACCGACCTCATGTTCGAGGCGCAGCACTTCGACTTCTCACTCCGACTTGCCGATCCGCAGGATCCGGTGCGTGTGGACTCGGTGGTGCGCTCGGTGCAGGGAGTGCGCGCAGTCGAGGCGTGGGCGGGGGCGCGGGCTATCCTCGACCACGGGGACGGCGTGCGAGGCAACGCCTTCCCGATCGTCGCCCCGCCAGCGGCCACGCGCCTTCTGGCGCCGCATCCCGACTCGGGGCGCTGGCTTGCGGCTGGCGACCACCGGGTGATTGTGGTCAACCGCGCGCTCGTGCGCGCCGAGCCGTCGCTGGCGTTGGGCGGCCGCGTACGGCTGCTGATCGACGGTTCAGCGACGGAGTGGACGGTAGTCGGGGTGGCAGAGTCTGGGCCGACGGCGACTGCGTTCGCGCCGCGCGAGGCACTCGACGCACTCAGCGGTCGCCCAGCTGCAACGAGCGTCGTCGTGGCGAGCGCGTACGAGAGCGAGAGCGCGACGATCGACCTGATACTCCGCCTCCGCTCGGCACTCGGCGACGCGGGGATGCCGGTGTCGTCCAGCCAGCTCATCGCCGAGGGGCGTCGGGTGATCGAGGATCACCTCCTGCTCGTCGTCGACTTCCTGGCATCGGTGGGGTGGCTGATGCTCCTCGTCGGTGGACTCGCCCTCGGCTCGACCATGGGGTTGTCGGTGCTGGAGCGGTCGCGGGAGATCGGGGTGCTGCGGGCGATCGGCGCCGGCCATGGGCAAATCGTCTCGCTCGTGCAGGTGGAAGGGCTCACCATTGCATTGCTGAGTTGGGGAGTGGCGATCCCGCTCTCGGTGCCGATCAGCGCAGCGCTCGCGTCGGCGTTCGCGCGCATCATGCTGCGCGTCCCCGTGCGCTACGTCCCCGAGTTGTATGGCGTGGTGGCATGGCTCGCGCTCGTGCTCGTGGTGTCGGTGGTGGCGTGCGCGTGGCCGGCGATGCGCGCGCTGCGCGTGCCGGTGGCGGGAGCGCTGGGATGGGAGTGATCGCGAGCGAGGACGGATGCGACGTCGCCGCGATATCGCTACGACGTCGCGGTGTCGATCTGCAGCTCCTTCGAGCGCGCTCTCCCGCTGCGATCCGTCGTATGGCTGAGGTAGCAAGTCTGCGACGAGAGTGGCGCTGCCGGCACTAAACAGTTTGTATGCTCGAGTCTGGCGCGCACACGAGATGTGACGAGTCCCGTCGCGCGCGCGCCACAGGGTGGCGTGTGTTTCCGAGCTTCTTCACATTCGGATCACGATGCTGCGACGACGCGCACATCGACACCATCAAGCGGTCGAGGCGACGCACATGACGAATCGAGATGATGGACGGGACTTCATCCCGCGCACACCAACAGCTCGCGCGCTGGAGCATGCGCTCTCCGGCGGGGGTGTCGGCACGATCGCGTCGGGGAAGCCCGACCCGCAGCGATACAAGGAGATTCCGATCGATCCCGATGCTCCTGATGCTCCGGTCTGTTCCGGGCGCAAGTACATCGTTGCCGATCCCGACGACCCGAATGCCCCGCACTGCAAGCCGAAGCGCTACATCGTTGCGCCCGACACGGCACCCGGCAGCGTGACCAAATCCGGAGAGCGAGTGGCGTGGGCGACGGAGCTCGGCGAGGCCCTCGTCGAGCGCTTCAAGTAGTCGCGCGGCACATGCGGTTCGCGCCGTCTCGCTACAACACGGTTGCCGATGCAGCGGTGGGGGGCGGGCACCTGGTCTTCAACGCCTTCACCGGCGCGCTGCTCGAACTCGACGATGCGGAGTTCAGCGCGGCGCGCCGCGCGGCGGTGCTCGGTGCGCAGGATGGCTGGCGCGACCCGCTGGTGCCGGCGCCGCTGGCGACGGAGCACGACCTGCCGGACCAGCTCGAGCAACGCCTCGTGCAGGCAGGAGTCCTGGTTCCCGAAGGGTTCGACGAACGGGCGGCGCTCTTCGACATCCGACGGCGATCGCTCGCCGCTCCCGACACCCTCCTGCTCACGATCGCTCCAACTATTCAGTGCAATTTTCGCTGTACCTATTGCTTCGAGACGCATCGGCAGGAAGTGATGTCGCCGGCGGTCGAGCGCGACCTGATGCGCTTCATCGTCGACCAATCGGCGGGCGTTCGCGCCGTCACCACGACCTGGTTCGGCGGGGAGCCGCTGTTGCAACCCGACATTCTCGAGCGGGTGCAACGCTTCACGAATGCGTGGGGGGAGTCGCGCGCACTGCGCGTGGCGCGCGGGATCGTGACCAACGGGTACTTCCTGTCGCCCGAGATGGTCGCGCGCCTGCAGGCGCTCGGGGAGTGGGACATGGTGCAGGTCACGCTGGACGGCCTCCCCGACGTGCACGACCAGCGCCGCGTGTTGCACGGGGGACAGGGGACCTGGCACCGGATCGTCTCCAACTCGCGCGCGGCGCTGGCTGCAGGCCTCCCCGTCAACCTCCGTATCAACGTCGACCGCCGAAATGCGGCGTCGCTGGGGGATCTTCTCGACGTGCTCATCGACGCCGACGTGGTGCCGCAGGCACACGTCAGCCTTGGATTCGTGGTCGATTCCACCGGTGCCTGCGCGCACGTGGTCGATGACGTGCTGAGCGATGAGGAGCGTGCACGACTCTCGATACGCTTCGACGCGGAGCTGTTGCGTCGCGGCATCGCCCCGTCGGCAGCGCTTCCGGGGCCGATATGCGGGGTGCTCTGCTCGGTCGAATCGTCGCTCGGCTACGTCATTGCTCCCAGCGGCTTGATCTTCAAGTGCTGGAACCAGATCGACGGCGACGCGTCGCAGGCGATCGGACACATATCGGGAGCCGCGGTGCCTAACGCGGAGGAGGAGCGCGCGCGATGGACGCGCTACGATCCCGCGGGACGTCGCGGCTGTTCCAACTGCTCGGCGCTTCCCACGTGCATGGGAGGATGCCCGTGGGAGTATGAGCGGCTGGGACGCGTGGATCGAGGGGAGTGCGATCCCTTTCGCTTCTTTCCGCGGGAACTGGTGACGCTGGCGCACGCCGGACGCCTCATGCGACGGCAGTCCGGGGAGTCGGAAAGCGCGCCCAGGCTCTCCCGGTAGGAAGGCCTCGGGCGACGCGAGCCCCAGGTTGGTGAGCGGGCGCACGGGCGCAGCGGGATACGTTTGATTCCCGCACTTGCGGGGGACGAGGCGTCCACGCTAGTTCGCCGCATGCCGATACGCATGCGACTTCCGTCCGCCGCCGAGCTGTTGCTCCTCGCCGTTGCCCTCTCAGCGCGCCCTGCCGTTGCGCAAGGCGACAGCATCCCGCAATTGACAGCGGCGCAGCGGCGCGCGCGCCTCGCCAACCCCGCGCACTCCTACTGGAAGACGCACGCCCCGGACACAGCGCTCTTCGATGTCGAGACGTCGCGCGGGACGATGGTGCTCCAACTCGTGCGTGCGTGGGCGCCGGCCGGGGTCGACCGCTTCTATAACCTCGCGCGTGCCGGGTTCTACGACGACACACGCTTCTATCGCGTCCTTCCGTTCTACATTGCCCAGTTCGGGATGGCGGCCAGCCCGACAACCGACGCGGTCTGGCGTGAACGCAAGATTCCGCGCGATTCGGTACGCGCGAGCAACGTGCGCGGTGCCCTCACCTTCGCGCAGAACACACCGCGCGACCGCAGCACCACGCTCTTCTTCAACCTGCGAGACAACCCGACGCTCGACTCGCTCGGCTTTGCCCCGATCGGATTGGTGATCGAGGGGATGGAAGCCGCCGACAGCATCTACTCGGGCTATGGCGAGATCCCGTCGAGTCCAGCGCCGATGGGGAATCCCAGGCGCTTCTACGGCGAGTCGAATCGCTTCCTCGACAAGGCGTATCCCAAGCTCGATCGGATCATCGCGATCCGGCTGCGACAGTAGGGCCGGCGAGCGACGAGGAGCGCCTAACGCGACGCGCTCCTGGTCGCGCCACCGTGCTTCCACTGCAGCGCCACCTCGCAGAGCACGAGTGGCCCAACCCACGACAACCAGATGAAGGCCTCGCCGCCTCCGAGGTCGCCGATCGTCGGAACGCGGCTGGCCAGGCGACAGAAGACGAACGACCAGACGAGCACATAGCTCCGGATCATCCACTCGCGGTGCGTGGCGATGCGGCGGTTGCGGATGGCGCGATAGGCCATCGCCGAGGCGAGCATCCAGGCGACGGCGAGCGTCCCGATGGAAATTCCGACGTTGGTGACGGCCCCCATCGTCCACGCTTGGTGCCCGGATAGCGGGTGCGCGGGGCCGACCGCCAGGGCGAACGCGACCAGCGCACCGACACCGCCGCCAATCAGGTAGACGTACCCGACGAGACGGTGCCAGGCGAAGTAGCGGCGTGTTGCCCCGATGTAGAGGTTGGCCGCGCCGCAGGTGAGCATGATCGTTCCGCCCAGCATGTGCACGTAGAGGGGCGGGAAATGATCGGCGTGCCGCGCCACGACGCGCAGCGTGGCGACCGGGAAGGCGATGAGCCACCACGCGACCGCGCTCGAGAGAACCGCGGCGAGCAGGAGCAATCCTTCACGCGATCGCCACCAGCTCGGCGGGCTCGCGCTTGCCGCAGGGAGTGGCGCGTCGGGGCGCGACATCGAGGAAATGTTAGGGGAGGGGCAAGGGACTGCGACTCCATGACAATTCGCCCGACGACTCAGAAGCACAAGCGCAGGAGGGAGCTGCTGAGGCGGCGCGACACCTGCAACCAACGGCGAGCGGGAGGTGCGCATCGACCCCTTGCGGAGCGTGCCGGCGGGATGAAATGTGCCGACGCCCCTCTTCTCCGCGACTGGGATGTCCGCCCCCGACCACTTCTCCCCGCAAGCCGCCGACTACGCGTCGTTCCGACCAACCTACCCGCCAGCATTTGTCGCGCACATCGCCTCGCTCGCGCCGTCGCACGATCTCGCGTGGGACGTCGGGACGGGGAACGGGCAGGCAGCAGTGCTCCTCGCCAATCACTTCGCGCACGTGCACGCCACCGACTCTAGCGCCCGGCAGCTGCAACACGCGAGCCCCAATCCGCGTGTGACCTACGTGCAGGCGCCAGCGGAAGCGTCGGGGCTCGACGCGGCGAGCGTGGACCTCGTGACGATCGCGCAGGCGCTGCACTGGTTCGATCCCGACGCGTTTCACGCCGAAGTCGCGCGCGTCCTCAAGCCAGCAGGGATCGTCGCGGCGTGGAGCTACGGGATGGTCGTGGTCGATCCCGACGTCGATGCGGTCGTCGACTGGTTCTACCGCGAACGCGTGGGGCGCTACTGGCCCGACGAACGGAAGCACATCGAGACGGGGTATCGGGAACTCGCGTTCCCGTACGAGGAGATTCCGATCGGCGAGTGGCGCATAGACGCCATGCTCACCCGCATGCAGCTGACGGGATATATCGGCACCTGGTCGGCGCTCCGCCATGCGCGCGACGCCGAAACGACCGATCCGCTCCTCGAGTTCATCGTGCGACTCGACGAGGTCTGGCCGGGGGATGAGCGCCGGGCCGCGTACTGGCCGATGATCGCGCGCGTGGGGCGCCGGCGCGCGCGCTAGGACGTCGGCCGCACCAACGGCGCGGTCGCGCGAGCGCTAAACGACGACTGCGGGGGGTTCGATCGGGAGGCTGATGCGGAACTCGGTGTGCCCAGGGCGCGACTCGACGTCGATCTCCCCTTCATGGCGCTGCAGGATCCGACGCACGATGTCGAGGCCGAGCCCCGTCCCCTGTCCAACGCCCTTGGTGGTGAAGAACGGGTCCCAGATGCGCTTGATCACCTCTGGCGGGATGCCGGCGCCATCGTCGATGACGCGCACGACGACACGCCCCAGTTCCTCGCGCGCCTCCACGGTGAGATTGCCACCGACGGAGAGCGCGTCGAGGGCGTTGTCGATCAGGTTCATCCAGACCTGGTTGAGCTCCGCGCCGACCGCGTGCGCATCGGGGAGATCGGGCGCGAAGCGCACCGACACGTTCACGCTCTTCGATCGGCACTTCGCCCCGAGCATCATGAACGTGTCGTTGATTCCTCGCCGGATGTCGAGACGTTCGGGCGAGGTGGCGCGATCCATGAAGGTGAACCCCTTGATGCTCGCCACCAGGTCGTGGATGCGCGACGTCGCGGTCTCGATCTCACGCGCGAGCGTGCGCACATGACACCCGCTCGAAATCCAACAGAGCGCAGCATCCAGCGGACGCCCCGAGACCACCGCCGCCAACTCATCGAGCAACTCGAGCGTCACCGCGGTCTCGGCAAGCGGCTCGGCGCATCCGGCGTACGCATCGTGGTCCGCCAGCCAGTCGCTGATCTCGTCCTCGCGGTCGGCGCGCGCGATCGCCGAGCGCGGGACGGTCGGGGTCTCGGCGCAGAGCGCGCGCACCCGCTCGATCGCCGCGAGCTGCTCGTCCGAGAGGCGCGCCGCGCCTAACGCAGCGGCCGCCCGCTCGGCGCCGTTGAGCCCAGCCGCGAGGAGCTTGGCGCTGCGCACCGCGGCCGAGGCGGGATTGTTCAACTCGTGCGCCAACCCCGCCGCGAGCCTCCCGAGCGACACGAGTTTCTCGTCGCGCAGGTCGCTGGAGTTGAAGTCGCGCGCCCGGTCGAGCATCGCGTGCACGCACGCGGTGGTGACCGTGGGGCAGGCGTGCTTCATCTCCTCGAGCGCACCGAGCGGGATCATGAGGAGCTCGGTGTCGGCCATCGCCACCGCGTCGTTCGGGGCGCGCGCGCCGCGCGAATACGGGAGGTTGCCGGCCACATCGCCGCCGTGCCACTCGAAGATCTTGTGCGAGCCGAGGCCGCGATCGACGTGGATCACGATGTGCCCGGAGAGGATGATGTGCATTCCGTCCGCGAGCTCGCCGCCCCGGGTCAGGATCTCGCCAGCCCGAACGAGGCGCCGCTGACCGTGCGCCACGAGCCAGAGATGCTCAGCACGCGGTGCGCCTCCGAGCTTGCGATGCGCGAGCAGGATCTCGAGGGTCGACGAATCGTCCGCCACGGCTTAGGCTCTCGACTACACGGTACGCAGGTAGCGATGGACGGAGTAGATCGCCGCCGATCCCTCGCCCACTGCGGCAGCAACGCGTCGATTGGCACCCGCGCGCACGTCGCCAGCGGCGAAGACGCCGGGGATGCTCGTCTCGAACGCGTACGGCGCGCGGGCGAGCGGCCATCCGCGCTCGCGTCCATGCTCGCGCGGAAGGTCTCCGCCCGTGAGGATGGAGCCTGAGTCGTCGAGCTCGAGCACGCCGGCGAAGGCATCGGCGTGCGGTTTCACACCGATGAAGATGAACATCGCCGACGAGGGGATCGTGCGACGCTCGCCCGACTTTGCCTGCTTGACCGTCACCGACTCGAGCGAACCTTCTCCCTGCACGGATTCCACGTCGACGTTAGGCACGACCTCGATGTTCGCCGTCCCGTGGATGCGATCGATGAGGTACTGCGACATCACCGGCTCGAGCCCGTTGGCGCGCACGAGGATGTACACGCGCCGGGCATACCGCGAGAAGAAGAGCGCCCCCTGGCCGGCGGAGTTGGCTCCTCCCACCACGCAGACATCCGTACCGCGGTAGCGCGCCGCCTCGGACATGGCCGCGCCGTAGAACACCCCGCGTCCGTGCAGCGCGTCGAGTCCGGGGACCGTGAGCTTGCGCGCGCTCATTCCCGTCGTGATGACCACGCAGTAGGCGGTGAGTTCCGTGCCGTCGGCGAGGACGACGACGCGATACGGATCCTCGCGTCGCAATCCGACCACCGCCTGACCGGCGATGACTTCGGCTCCGAAGCGGCGCGCCTGGGCGGTGGCGCGGTGCGCGAGGTCGGCACCGGTCACGCCGGAGGGGAAGCCGAGATAGTTCTCGATCAACGAACTGGTCCCGGCCTGTCCACCGGTCGCGTGCGATTCGACGATCGCCATGCGCAACCCTTCCGACGCCCCGTACACGGCATTGGCGAGGCCGGCCGGACCGCCGCCGATCACGATCACGTCGTAGAACGGACGCGCGGGGACCGTCTGCATGCCGGCTTTTGCCGCGAGCTCCACGTTCGATGGGGCGACGAGGTGCGTGCCGTCGGGGAAGACGACGATCGGGAGACGCTCCACGCCGCCCGCGAGCGACTCGGCGAGCGCGCGGGCCGTGGCGTCCTGGTCGAGGTCGACCCACTGGTACGGGACGCGATTGCGCGACAGGAACTCCTTGGTCTCGTACGACGCGGGCGACCACTGCGACCCCATCACGCGAATTCCCTCAAACGACGGAATGACGCGCGCGCGCCACTCGGCGAGCAGGTCGTCGAGGACCGGATACAGGCGCTGCTCGGGAGGATCCCACGGCTTCATCAGGTAATGATCGAGCCCGATGGAGTTGATCCCGGCGATCGCGACGTCGGTATCGGCGTAGGCGGTGAGGAGGACGCGCCGCGAATCGGGGTGCAGCGGCATCACCTGGGAGAGGAGCTCGAGCCCGGTCATCCCCGGCATGCGCTGGTCCACGAGGAAGAGCGCCACGGGGACGTTGCGCGCGGCGAGCTCCCTGGCCGTTTCCAGCCCTTCGGCGGGGGTCCCCGCCTTCATCACGCGGTAGTCGGCGCGATACTGCTGCCGCAGGTCGCGTTCGATGGCGCCGAGAACCGCCGCGTCGTCGTCGACGGCAAGGATGACGGGCTTCCTCATGCGCGGGGCATGCTGCCAATCATTGGCTGTCGTGGCTCCGCTTCATTTCGTCGAGTCGCTCCTGCGAGAATCCATTGAGCTGCGTGACCTTGGCGTGGGCGCGGAAATCGGGGGGCACCACGTTGCGCGCGTGCTCGTGCGAATCGGATTCGAGGATGATCCACGCCGTGTGCTCGCCGTCCAAGCACCCCCAGTCCGCATGCGTGAGGAAGTGCGAGCCGGTCCGCAGGAAGACTTCCACGGCGTGCACGCAGGCGCTGTACGTCGGCTCGTGGGACACCGCGACGAGATAGCGAGGCATGGGCGTTCACCGGGAGTCGTGGGGAGCGACAATGCTACACTGCGATGTCGCGCCGCGTTACCCC
>CAZWVG010000077.1:0-22264 GCA_964637355.1 uncultured Gemmatimonadaceae bacterium | reverse complement strand
GGTGCGCGCCGGCGGGGGGCGCGGAGGGCGCTGCTGGGCGTGCAACGTGCCGTGAAAAACGGCCCCGACCGCGAGGCCGAGGCCGGCAAGACGGAGAAATCGCCAGACGCGAATCAGCGCGCTCTCCCGCGAACGAATTCGATGAAGGTGCCGGTCGGAACGCCCGTCGGCCCCTTCGGCACGATGCCCAGGTCCGCCTCGCTGTACGCCGTTCCGGCGACGTCGAGATGCACCCACGGATACGAGACAAACTCGCGGAGGAACATTGCCGCGGTGATGGTGCCGGCGGCACGTCCGCCCGTGTTCTTGATGTCGGCAACGTCGGAGCGAATGAGCTCGCGATACTCGTCGGACATCGGGAGCTGCCACGCCGGCTCGGAGGCGCGGCGCGAGGCGAGGATCACCTCGGCCATCAGTGTTTCGTCATTGCCCAGCGCACCGGTGGTCGTGTTGCCGAGTGCGACGACGCAGGCGCCAGTGAGCGTCGCGGCGTCGATGACGGCGGCCGGGTCGAAGCGCTTGACCCAGGCGAGGACGTCGGCGAGAACGAGCCGCCCTTCGGCATCGGTGTTGATGATCTCGATCGTTGTGCCTGACGAGGCGGTGACCACGTCGCCAGGCTTGACGGCAGTCCCCGACGGCATGTTGGTCGTGGCACCGAAGACACCGACGACATTGATCGGGAGATCGAGGGTGGCAATCGCCTCCATCGCTCCGATGACGCCCGCCGCACCGCACATGTCGAACTTCATCCACTCCATGCGCTCGGCCGGCTTGATCGAGATGCCGCCGGTATCGAAGCAAAGTCCCTTGCCGACAAGGACCACGGGCTTCTGATCCTTGGGGCCGCGGCGATATTCGATCGCCACCAGCTTGGGATCCTGCGGTGTACCCTGCGCGACCGAGAGGAAGGACCCCATCTTCTCGCGCTCCATCTCCTTTCGGGAGAGGACGGTGACCTTGAGCGAGTGGCGCTTCCCGATGTCGCGCGCGGTTTCGGCGAGGAGGTCGGGGGTGCAGACGTTACCCGGCATCTGCGCGAGCTTGCGAGCGAGCGCGTAGCCCGCGCCCACCGCGCGCGCGGCGCTCACTGCCGCCGCGAGTTCCTTGGCATTCTCGGCGATGAGCGTTGCGTCGCCCAGCGGTTCTCGACGCTCTCCCTCGGGGGGCGGAGTGCGGAGATCGAGGTACTCCCAGCACCCCATCTGCGCGCCGACCAGGACCGACTCGGCTTCGCTCGCGTCGACCGTGCCCGCCGAGACAGCCATGGAGCCGACACCGAGCTTGTGTGCCTGACGAGCGGCGAGGGTCGCGGCGCGCCGGAGCGCGAGCGGACGCGAGGTCGCCGTGCCATAGCCAACGAGGAGGACGCGGCGCGGGCCGCGGCTTCCGCCGCTCAGGTGCAATGTCTCATCGCGCCCCCCGCGAAAATCCCGGCGACGCATCGTCCGCCCGATGGTCCCACCCATCGCCTTGTCCAGCGCCTTGAGATCCGCGGGGATATCGGAGCCGGCCGGGAGGAGAAGGACGAGCAGGGGCGTATTGAGCGTCGCCAGGTTGGCTGCGCGGGCTGCGATGGAGAGCGACATGGAGGACGGGAAGACTCGGCAATTGCACGGGAGGAGAGCGGCGCGCGCGAGGTGCGCACCGCACCGGCAATCCTTGGGCAGCGATGGGGCGGAAAGCTAGACGGGGCGTTAGGGAGCGGCAAGCGAACGCGGAGTGATAGCGCAGCAGCTTGAACGTTGTTCCCGCGCTCGCGCGTCGCGTCATCGAGCGCGCGGGACACGATGCGACGCGAGCGTCACCCGCGCGTCACCTGGCTCAGCCTCGCGAATGCCCCACCTCGTCGGGGAGCGATTCGTCGGCGAGGAAGGCGACGATGTTGCGGATCGCCTTCTCGCCCATCGCCACGCGAGAGGCGAGTGTCGCGCTCCCGAGGTGCGGGAGTGCATAGACCGACGGGTGCGTACGGAGGGCGTCGGGAACGCGCGGTTCATGCTCGAAGACGTCGAGCCCCGCCCCGGCGATCGCTCCCGTCTCGAGCGCGCGCACGAGCGCCAGCTCATCGACCACGTCTCCTCGCGACGTGTTGATCAGGATCGCATCGCTCCGCATGCACGCGAGCTGTGGAGCGCCGATCAGGTGACGTGTCTCGGGCGTGGCGGGACAATGGAGCGAGACAACGTCGCAGCTCGCGAGGAGTTCTTCCAGCCGCGGAACGAACGTGGCGCCACACGCGCGCTCGACCTCCGCGTCGGCACGTCGTCGCGAGAAATAGCGCACCGGCATGCCGAATCCGTTCCACGCACGCCGCGCAACCGCCTGGCCGATGCGACCGAAGCCGACGATGCCTAACGTCGCGCCGGTCACGCGCGTGCCGAGGAGGTGCGTCGGTCGCCACCCTTCCCACGTCGCGTCGCGGACCTCGGCGGCGCCTTCGCGCGCGCGGCGCGCGGCGGCGAGGATCAGCAGCATCGTCAGATCGGCGGTGTCGTCCGTCAGCACGCCAGGCGTGTTGGTCACCCGCATGCCGAAGTCGCGCGCCGCGGCCAGGTCGATGTGATTGATGCCCGCCCCGAAGTTGGCCAACAGGCGACAGCGCCCTGCGCCAGCCGCAAGCACGTCGCGCGTCAGGCGATCGGTGAGGGTGCAGAGCACGATCTCGTGCCGCGCGAGCGCATGGCGGAGCACGTGTGGCGACGCGGGGGTGTCGTCGCTGGCGAGCGTGGCACCGAAGTCGTTCGCGAGGGTGCGCTCCACCGGCTCCGGGAGTCGGCGGGTGACGAAGATCGAGCCGTGGCGGGGCTCAGGGATTGAAGGCATCGAGTTGGGTGATACGGGTCACACGGACGCCGTGCGATGTGATGCTGGGCGCACGCACTACCGACGTTCACGCGGCGGTGGTCAAGAATACTCCCCGGAATTCCGAGACTGGCAGGTGGACGCGCTCACCTTCGCCACGAGGAATCATCATGATCTCTCGCCAGTCGCTGTTTGTTGCCCTCGCGGCCGCCACCCTTTCGCTGGCGCCGCACGCGGCGTTTGCGCAGAACGGAGGGGGAGCGCAGAGCGCGTCGCCGGTCTACGCCGACGCGGATGTCGACACGCCGCCGCGCCTCGCCAATCCGACGCGGACCGCGCGGCTGGTGGCGGATTCCTATCCGAGCGAGATGCGTCGCTCCGGTGTGTCGGGTCAGGCGCAAGTGCAATTCGTGGTGGACACGACCGGAAAGGTCGAGCCGGAGAGCATCGAGGTGGTGCTGGCGAGCGGCCCTGCCTTCGCGATCGCCGCGCGAAGCGTTGCGCCGAAGTTCGAGTTCACGCCGGGACGAGCGAATGGCCAGCGCGTGCGCACGCGGGTGATCCTGCCCATCCAGTACAAGTAGGACGCGGCGAGGTTCGGTCGGCCGATTCGCGCGCCCCGAATCGCGCGAGCGCCCCCCGCCCCGCCGCCTAACGAACGCCCCCGGCCGCGCACTGCGCGACCGGGGGCTTCGTACATGCCCAGGACGAGACTCGAACTCGTACACCGTTGCCGGCGGAGGATTTTGAGTCCTCTGCGTCTACCAATTCCGCCACCCGGGCTTCGCGCGGAATGTAGCGGCTCACCGGCGGCCGCTCAACGCGAGGGGCGCCCGTGCGTTCGCTCGAGCGCCAGCGGGCGCCGCACGCAGCGCCCGGGAATCCCAAATTCAGCCGGGCGCGCCAGGGCGCTGCGGCATGCGCCGGCGCCCCTTGGCATCGCGCGGCGGACCATCGCCGAACGGATCGTCGGTCGAATCGCCTGCCGCACGACGGCGCATGTCGTCCACGCGGCGGCGAAGCTGTTCCTGCAGGCCGAGGTACTTGGCCCGCTGCAGCGGCGTGAGGAACGCGGAGAGCTCGCGCTGCTCCGTTTCCACGAGATCGAGGCGGGCGCGCTGCACTTTCAGGGCACGCTCGAGCAGCTGCGCTACACGGTCCTGCGCTGCGGCGTCGTCGCCCCCGTCGATGGCGTCGCGCATCTCGGCGCGCACGCTGCGCTCTTCCATGAAGAGCTCGCGGCGCCGGGCGTCGAGGCGCGCGTTGACCGCGACGACCCGCGCCAGCTGCGAATCGGTGAGGGCGAGTCGCTGCTTGAGTATCTGCTCGAACCGCTCGCGAAATCGCTGCTCGAGCGCGCGCCGCGCCGCGGGATCACCGGGAGGGCCACCGCGCCCGCCCGGCGCCACGCGTTGCGCCTGCGCGCCGCCAGCGGCAACGAGGGAAAGCGACAGAAGGAGGAAGAACCTATTGATCGAAAGCATCATCGGGAACCGAGGACGGCGCCGGCCAGCGCGCGCCCGCCAGGGGTCGTTTCGGGTTCGGCCATGGGCGCGGCCTCGAGATCGTCCAGTTCGCCCAGCAGCGACTCGAGATCGGCGTCGTCGAGCGCGGCGATCGACGGATGCACGGCGATCACCTTCGCGTCACCGGAGGCAGCGGCAACCGGTTCGACGATGTTGGCGGCGATCGACGGTCCGCCCGCAGGAGCGGCCGCGCTGGCGCGCGCCGAGTCGACGACGGAGGGAGCAGCCTCCCCCATGTACGACCGCGCGACGGCGACGGAGATCCCGCCGACCGAGATGAACGAGATGGCGGCCGCCAGTCGCAGGAGCGTCGGCGAACGACGCATCAACGGACGGGGAGCCGCGACGGCGCGCGGACGCGGGAGGGCAGCGACGATCGCGGCAGTGTCGACGACGGGGACGCGCACGCTGCGCATCGCGCGCTCCGCATCGCGCAGGAGCGCAAGCTCCTCGGAGCACTCCGCGCACGTGGCGAGGTGCGCGAGCACGGCCGCGCGCTCTGCCGGAGCGAGTGCATCGTGCACCAGCTCGGGGAGCCGTTCCCGCATCTCGACGTTTGAGCAATCAATCATGCAAGGTCTCCTTGACCTGCCGCAGCGCGTTGTGATAGTGCACCCGCGCCGCACCTTCGGTGGTCCCCACCACGTCCGCAATCTCCTTGTACGACAGCCCGTCGTTCACGCGCAGGACGAACACCTCCTTCTGCGTCGGCGTCAACCGATCGATTGCCCGTCGCATCTTCGCCTGCGCCTCTTCTGCCACCAAACTGTCGAGCGCATCGTACTCCGTCGACAGGTCCCCATCCTGGAGTTCGGCGGTCTCCCGCTGTCGTCGTCGGGACCTTCGCCGATCGAGCACGAGTCGCCGAGCGATCGTGAAGAGCCACGTTCGGAGCGAGCTGTCACCGCGAAAGGTGTCGATCGAGCCGAATGCCCGCACGAACGTGTCCTGCACGACCTCCTGGACCGCCTCCCGCACCCCGAGACTGGCGACATAGCGCGCGACCGATGCTGCGTGCCGGTCCACCAGGAGGGTGGCAGCCCGTTCATCGCCGGCGCGCCAGCGCCCGATCAGTTCGACGTCCGGCGCTTCGCCGCCCGGTGGTGAATCCGATGCCATGCCTGTCGTGCGGTGAGACGCCGGTGGGGGAGGGGTGTTAAGATGGGTGACGCCGGCCCCGCAGCGGGGCCACACCCGCTCCCGTACCTCGGTTGCCTTCGTGGAACTGATCGCCCATCGCGGCATGCCGCGCAAGTCGCGCGAGAACACGCTAGCCGGCTTCGCGCTCGCCGTCGCCGCCGGTGCAGACGGCATTGAACTGGACGTGCATGCCACCCGCGACGGGACGATCGTCGTCCACCACGACGCCACCCTGCCGCCGGATCCGGGGAGTCCGCCAGGGAGTCGCGGGATGCCAATCGCCGGGCTGATGTTTTCCGCGCTTCGCCACGAATCCTTCCACGGCGGCGATATCCCCACGCTCGACGAGACGCTGGCCTGCATCGATTCCCGCGCAATCGCCTACGTGGAGATCAAGGCTCCCGGGATCGAAGCGGCGGTGCTCGCAGAGCTCGAGCGTCACGGAGCCCCGGCGGCGGTCCACAGCTTCGACCACCGCATCTCGGTCGCCTGTCGCGCGTTGGCGCCCGAGCGAGCCACCGGAATCCTCTCGGCGAGCTACCTCCTCGCCCCCGAGCGCGAACTGCTCGAGGCGAAGGCGCGCGACTTCTGGCAGTCCTGGGAGTTGATCGACATCGAGATGGTGGAGCGCGTGCACCGCGCGGGCGGGCGCGTACTGGCCTGGACCGTCAACTCCGTCGCCGACGCCCTTCGCCTGGTTGAGATGGGGGTCGACGGCGTGTGTACCGACGCCGCCGACGTTATCGGCGCCGCACTTCGCTCGGTGCGCGCAGGAGAGGGAGCGCAGTAGCGCGCATACTGGCTGGGCGGGTGCACCGGCCATAGCTTCGCACGCCCACGCACCCCCCATCATCCGAAGGAGTTTTCCGCCCCCATGCGAGCGTCAATTCCGCTGCTCCTGGGCGTCGCGTCGTTCGCCTGCGCTACCCCGCAGGCGACGACGGCCCCAGTTCCGGCCACGCCGCCGGCTGCGGCGTCGATGGCCGACAGCACCCCCACGGTGCTCCCCGGCCCCGGCGCGCTCAGTCTCCCGAACGCCAATCCCTACCCGAGCACCTACCACGCGTTCGCGTCGCGACCGACGGTGATTCGCAACGCCACGATCATGACGGCCGCCGGGCCCACGATCCGTGGCGCCTCGATCCTCCTGCGCGACGGCAAGGTGCAGGCGGTGGGGGCCAACCTCACGGTCCCCGCCGACGCGACGGTCATTGACGGCACGGGGAAGTTTGTCACGCCGGGGATCATCGACACACACTCGCACCTCGGCGTGTATCCGGCGCCAAGCGTCGACGCGCTGAGCGACGGCAACGAGGCGACCAATCCGGCGACGCCGTACGTGTGGGCCGAGCACTCCGTCTACGCGCAGGATCCGCAGTTCCCCCGCGCGCTCGCCGCCGGCGTGACGACGATCCAGGTCCTCCCTGGCTCGGCGAACCTCATCGGCGGTCGCAGCGTGGTGCTCAAGGTGGTGCCGTCGCGCACGGTGGAAGGAATGAAGTTCCCAGGTGCGAAGTACGGACTAAAGCACGCGTGCGGTGAGAACCCGAAGCGCGTGTACGCCAACCGCGGGCCGTCGACGCGCATGGGGAACGTCGCCGGGTGGCGCCAGCAATACCTGCAAGCGGAGCAGTACCGCCGCCGCTGGGACAAGTGGCTGGCCGATCGCAAGGGCGATCCCCCGGCGCGCGACCTCGGGCTCGAGACGCTCGCCGAAGTGCTGCGCGGCAACATTCTCGTCCAGTGGCACTGCTACACGGCGAACGACATGGAAGGAGCGATGGAAGTCGCCGACGAATTCGGCTTCCAGATCAAGTCGTTCCACCACGGCGTCGAAGCCTACAAGATCGCAGATATCCTGGCGAAGAAGGGGATCTCGGCGTCGCTCTGGTCGGATTGGGGGGGCTTCAAGATCGAGGCGATGGACGGTGTGCGGGCCAACCTCGCGCTGGTGCACGCGGCCGGTGCGCGGGCGATCGTGCACTCCGACGACGCCAGCGGGATGCAGCGCCTGAACCAGGACGCGGCCAAGTCGATCGCCGAAGCGCGCACGATCGGGATCAACATCACCGAGGACGAGGCGATCCGCTGGCTCACCGCGAACCCGGCGTGGGCGCTGGGGCTCGACGATCGCATCGGGACGCTCGAACCCGGGAAGAATGCCGACGTGGTGCTCTGGAGCGGTTCGCCGTTCAGCATCTACTCTCGCGCCGAGAAGGTGTGGGTCGACGGCGCGATGCTCTACGACCGGTTGGATGCATCGGAGCGTTGGCGCACCGACTTCGAGCTCGGCTTCGTCCCCGACCAGACGGGAGGGCGCTGACATGCCACGCATGCGAATACTGGCCGCAGGCCTGGCGGCGGGTGCCCTCCTGCTCCACGCGCCGGCCGGCGCCCAGACGATCGCCATTACCGGCGGCACCGTCTATCCGGTGAGCGGTCCAAAGATCGAGAACGGGACGGTGCTGGTGCGCGACGGGCGCATCGTCGCCGTCGGGAGCAACGTGACGATCCCCGCCGACGCCAGGCGCGTCGACGCGTCCGGGAAGTGGGTGACCCCCGGGATCTTCAATGCCACCACGTCGCTCGGACTGGTGGAGATCGGCGCAGTGCAGGAGACGGTCGACATGACCGCGAAGGGCGCCGGAGACGGCATCACCCCGTCACTGCGCGTGTGGGAGGGATTCAACCCGGCGTCGCCGCTCTTGCAGGTGACGCGCAACGACGGCATCACCACGGCGGGGATCGTCCCGCGCGGTGGACTGATCGGCGGGCAGGGGGCGGTCGTCGCGCTGGGGAACGGCCAGCTGCAAGACGTCCTGCTCAAGGGACCGGCGGCGATCTTCGCCGATATCGGTTCCAAGGGGGATGACCGCGGTGCCTCGCGCGCCGAGGTCTTCCAGCGCCTGCGCGCGGTGCTGACCGAGGCGAAGGAGTGGCCGCGTCGCAAGGCGCGCTACGACGCCAACGATTCGCGCCCGCTGGCCGCGCGCCCGATGGACCTCGACGCGTTGCAGCCGCTACTGCGCGGCGAGATCCCGCTCGCCGTGGACGCCTATCGGGCCAGCGACATCCTCGTGGCGCTCGACATCGGGCGCGAATTCGGGATCAAGATCGCGATCAACTCCGCGACCGAGGCGTGGAAGGTCGCCGACCGCATCGCCGCGGCGAAGGCGTTCGTGCTGGTCGGGGCGCTGAACAACATTCCGCGTGACTTCTCCACGTTAGGCGCGCGGCAGGAGAACGCGGCACTGCTGCAGCAGGCGGGGGCGAAGGTGATCATCGCCGGCGGCGTCGATGCCTTCAACGCGCGCAACGTGAAGTACGAGGCGGGCGTCGCGGTCGCCTTCGGGATGCCGTGGGACGCGGCGCTACGGGCGATCACCCTCACGCCAGCGGAGTTGTACGGCGTGGCCGATCGTGTCGGGACGTTGCAGCCGGGACGCGATGCGACCCTCGTGGTGTGGAGCGGCGACCCGTTCGAGCTGTACACGCACGCAGACCACGTCTTCGTGCGCGGCGTGGAAGTGGAGGGTCCGTCGCGGCAGGACGAATTGATGAAGCGCTACAAGACGCTCCCCCCGGACTTCCGCAAGAAGCCGTAGTCGCGTCGCCTCGGCTCTGCATCGTTGGACCACGAAGGGGCGTGCGATGAGCACGCCCCTTCGTTCATTGCGCAGGCGCGCTGGGATCGGCGTCGGCGCTCCCGGCGTCGCCGTGACTTGCAGCTGGCGACGCATCCGCCGGCGGCGGCGCATCGGCGTTGCCGCCCCGCTTCGTCGCCTGCCGGATGCGCTCCTCGATCGCCGCCACCTCGCGCTCGCGCTCCTGCACTGCGTCCGTCAGGCGCACCAGCGCTGCTTCATCGATCGCCTCGAGCCCCGTGCGCGAGCGATAGACGGCGTAGCCGAGTGCCTGGGCGGCGCGATCGACCAACTGACGCGCGCGAAAGACGTCGAGGCGAAGCTTCCCCTCGTCGATCGCGTCCGACGCCGCGCGGCCGGCGCGATCGAGTTCCGAACGCAGCTTGTTCCAGATCGCCATGTCTTCCTCTCGGTCGAAGTGCGCGCCGGGCGCACGCAGCGAGTGCCGGCGCAATTCCACTACGCCCGTGGCGCGATCGAAGTTGCGAGAGCCGGCGCATTCGTGCGCGACAACTCACCCGCGACAAAAACGCCCCCGGGAAAAATCCCGGGGGCGTTCGAGAACGAGCGGACGCCGTGCGTTAGGCCGCGGATTCGGCAGCCGCCGGCTCGGCGGACACCGGAAGCGGATCGACGCTGACGGCCTGACGCTTCTTGTCCTTGTGGTGGAAGCGCACGACGCCGTCCACGAGCGCATAGATCGTGTAGTCGGTGCCGAGGCCGACGTTGGCGCCAGGATGCATCTTCGTGCCGCACTGGCGGACGATGATGTTGCCGGCGCGGACGGCCTCGCCGCCGTACTTCTTGATGCCGCGATACTTCGGATTGCTGTCGCGCCCGTTGCGAGACGAGCCGACGCCTTTCTTATGTGCCATGAGAGCCTCTCGTCAGCCGAGCGTGATGTCCTTGATGCGGACTTCGGTAAAGTTCTGCCGATGTCCCTGCTTGCGCGCGTAGTTCTTCCGGCGCTTGAACTTGAAGACGACGATCTTCTCGCCGCGCCCGTGCTTGACGATCTCGCCGGTCACCTTGGCGCCGCTCAGGTGCGGCACGCCGGTGTGGACGTTGGTGCCGTCGGAGCCGAGGAGTACTTCGTTGAATTCGACGGACGCGCCGGCGTCACCGGGGAGCGTAGCCACACGAAGCGTGGAGCCGGGCTCGACCCGATACTGCTTGCCGCCCGTGCGGATGATGGCGTAGGTCATGGTCTCAAAGCCGAAAAAAGAATGCGAGCCCGAAAAGCTAGTAGTGACACTCGCTTGGGTCAAGCGACGCACCCACCTTCGACGCGCGTCTACGCGACTGAATACTGCTGCGTCACGTCCCGCCCTGCCCCCTTCACCACCAGCTTGAACTCGTCGGGGCGAAGGAGCGGGTCGTCGCGCACCTCGAGGGAGAAGCCGGCAGCCTTTTCGAGCTTGCGCACGTAGTCCTTCTCCTGGTCGAGGACGTAGAGCGCCACCTCGGGGTGGATCTTGACCACCACATGGTCGCGCCGCCCCTCGACCCCCATGCGCTTGACCGACCGCTCCACGCGCCGCGCGATCGTCTCCGGCGTGAAGACGCGGCCGGTCCCGTGGCAGGTCGGGCAGGCCTCGGTCATCTGCTGCAGGTGGCTCTGGCGCACCCGCTGGCGCGTCATCTCGATGAGCCCCAGGTCGCTCACCGGGAAGGCCTTGGTGCGGGCCCGGTCGCGCCCCAGATGCGTCCGAATCTCCTGGAGGACCCGGTCGCGGTTCCCCTTGGTCTCCATGTCGATGAAGTCGCAGACGATGATCCCCCCCATATCGCGGAGGCGGACCTGCCGCGCGACCTCGCGGGCCGCTTCGAGATTTGTCTTCAGGATCGTCTTCTCGGGATCCTTCTTCCCGGTGAAGCGCCCGGAGTTCACGTCGATGGAGACGAGCGCCTCGGTAGGCTCGATTATGAGATAGCCCCCGGACGGAAGCTCGCAGCGCCGCTTGAACAGGTCGCGGATCTCGGTCTCGATGTTCGCCCGATCGAAGAGGGGGACGTTCCCCTCGTAGAGCTTCACCCGCTCGATGAGTTCGGGGGCGATTCCCTTGAGGTACTCGACGATCTCGTTGTAGACCTGCTTCGAGTCGACCTCGATCGATTCGACCTTGGTGCTGAAGATGTCGCGAATGATCCCGCGCGTGAGCGAGGTCTCGCGATGCAGTTGCGTGGGGGCGCGGACGAAGGTGGTCTTCTTCTTGATCCGCTTCCATGTCGACGTGAGCGTGCCGAGCTCGCGCTGGAATGCCTCGGGTGTGGCATCCTCGCCGACGGTGCGAACGATCACGCCCCCGGACTTGGGAGGGAGAAACCCCTGCACCTGCTCGCGGAGGCGGGCGCGCTCGCTGCGGTCGCCGATCTTGCGGCTCACGCCCACGCGCGAGGCGTGCGGCATGAAGACGAGAAAGCGTCCCGCCAGCGAGACCTGCGCGGTGACGCGCGGCCCCTTGGTCGAGATGGGCTCCTTCGAGACCTGCACGATGAGGGTGTCACCCTTCTTGATGACATCCTGGATCGGCACGGTATTCGAGCGGCGCGGGCGGCGCGACGACGATTCCTGCTCCTCGCCCTCGTCCCCTTCGCCATCCTCGTCGTCGTCTCCCTCGTCGTCACCAGGGACGACGAGATCCGACGCGTGGAGGAACGCGCTCTTCTCGGTGCCGATGTCCACGAACGCTGCCTGAATCCCAGGCTGAACCGCTTCGACGCGTCCGAGATAAATGTCGCCGACCATCCGCCGAGCTTCGGGGCGGTCGACGAGGAGTTCAACGAGCTGGTCGTCCTCGATGATGGCGACGCGGATTTCCCGCGACGTCGAAGTGATGAGTATCTCGCGTTTCATCGGATGTCCCCCCCGCGCGTGCCCCTCGCGACTCGAGGTATGCGGCGGGACGGACCACTGAGAGGGTGGGTGCAGCAACGACCGATTGGCCGGAGCGCGGCTGCGAGTGAGTTGCGGGCGGGCCGCCAGCGCGCGCTATCGACCACGGCAACGCCGTCACTCGCCGCCTCCTCCAAACCGCGCCCTGCGGTTTGAGGGGGAGCGGAGCGATACGACGCGCCGTACGATGCCGGGGTGTTGCCCCCGATTCGCGCGTTGCAGCACCTGCCGAGCCGTCTCGAAGCGTCTCGCGCCCCGCCGGCCTCGGCCTGTAACACCGGATGCCGGCGAGTCGCGCCAGCATCCGCACAACGATCGCCACGACGCGGACGCCCGCCGCACGCGCCACGCGTACGATCACGCGGCGCGTCAAACGGTCCCCCGAAGTCGCAGCACAAGCCAGGTCATCGCACCAAGATAACCCAGCGCAGCGCGCCATTCGCCATGGCGCATGTAGAGTGACGGACTGAACGACGTCTCCTCCCCCCGCCCGTTCCACGGAACCAGCCGGGGGAAGAACGCCGGCACATTACGGGCAAACTCGGGATAGGTGTCGGGAAACATCGCCAGGATCTTGACCCGTTCGCGTTCGATCGTCGGGCCGTAGATCAGGAGCCAGAAGGCAAAGACGAAGAACAGGAGCGCCCAGTGCGCAGCAATGGCGAAGCCGCAGGCGATGAGGAACGATCCGAAATAGAGCGGATTGCGCGTGTGCGCATACGGCCCGGTGGTGGCGAGCCTGTCGTTCTTCATGATGTGCCCGGCCGCCCACGCCCGTACCAGCACGCCTAACAACGCGACCGTCGCACCGATCGCCAGCGTCGCCCGGCTGGGACGTGCAAAGACGATGTAGAGCGCCGCCACCACGAAGCCGAGGGGGAGGCGCAACCGGCTCGCGAGTCGCGACAGCGTCACGAAGAGATATCCCGCAGCAGTTCGCGCGCGATCACGAGGCGCTGGATCTCGCTGGTCCCTTCGCCGATCTCGCAGATTTTCGCATCGCGCATCATGCGCTCGACGGGATACTCCTTGGTGTAGCCATAGCCGCCGTGCACCTGGATCGCCTTGATGGTGGCGCGCATCGCCAGCTCGGAGCAGAAGAGCTTCGCCATCGCGGCGGCTTTGGTCACATTCTGTCCGCGCTGGAGCATCGAGGCGGCATGGTAGACCAGATGCTTCCCGGCCTCGATCTCGGTCGCCATGTCGGCGAGCTGGAACGAGATCCCCTGGAACGAAGAAATCGCCTGCCCGAACTGCTTGCGCACGGTGGAGTACTTGAGGGCTTCCTCGAATGCGCCTTCGGCGATTCCAAGCGAGAGCGCGGCTATGCCAATGCGCCCGGCGTCGAGCGTACGCATGAAGTTGGCGAAGCCTTCGCCCTCCACGCCGAGCCGGTTCTCGGCGGGAACCTCGACGTCCTGAAAGATCAACTCGCGAGTGTCGGAAGCGCGCCAGCCGAGCTTGTCCTCCTTCTTGCCTGACGAGAAGCCGGGCATCGGCGTGAGCGTGTCGGAGTGCCCGATGCCGTACTCCTGCGCGCGCGCGAGGTCGTCGTTCTGCTTCGTGAGGATGAAGGCCGAGATGCCGCCGCGCGTCCCGAGCGCGCTGTCGGTGACCGCGGTGACGACGAAGATCTCGCCAACGCCGCCGTGCGTGATGAAGCGCTTGGAGCCGTTGAGGATATAGCGATCCCCCTTCTTGACCGCGGTCGTACGCGTGCCGCCAGCGTCGCTCCCGGCCCCTTCTTCCGTGAGCCCGAAGCCGCCCATGACCTTCCCCGAGGCGAGCAACGGGACATAGCGCGGCTGCTGTTCGGGAGTCCCGAAGTACACGATCGGCGAGGTCCCAAGCGTCGTGTGCGCCGAGACGGTGAGCCCATGCGAGGCGTCGACCTTGGCCAGCTCGTGGATCACGATCATGTAGCTCGTGAGGTCGAGCCCTGCCCCACCCAACTCCTCCGACCATGGAACGCCGAGGAGGCCAAGCTCGGCCATCTTGGCGATGCTCTCCCAGGGAAACTCGGCGATCGCGTCGTAGCGGGCAGCGATCGGGGCGACTTCGTCGCGGGCGAAGGCGCGCACCATGTCGCGCACCTGAATGTGCTGCTCGGAGAAGTACAGCGAGTCGTCCATGAACCTCGTTCGGAAAGACGTGAGCGCGAGAGCGCTTGACGTCGGAATTGTCATCACGTGGAAAAGGCGGCCGACGCTCGACCGTCAGGCCGCGAATCCGCAGCAGTCGCATGCACCGCACGCGCCCGCTGGACCGGAATCCCCGAAATATCGAAGCAGGACCAGCCGGCGGCAACGCGACGAAGTGACCATGCGCGCGACTTGCCGGTGGCGCCAAAGGTCACGCGCCTGCCGCACCCGGTGCCGTTCTGCGAGGCGTGCGAGGAGTGCCGCCGGTGGAAACGTTCGCATCGTCCACGGCGGGTCCAGCGGTCGCCAGCAGGCGAGCTGGTGCGCCTCGAGCTGCGCGATCCACGCGCGCACGTCGCCGTCGGGCGCAACGGAGGTGAAGTGGCGGAGCGTCACTTCCGCCTGCACGAGGGGATTGGCGGCGGTGTTCGCGAGGTACGCGAGGAGCGCGTCTGCATCGCGACGCGGAATGCGCGCATCGGTGCGGAGGCGTTCGCGCGTGGCGAGGATGCGCAGCACACCGCGCCCGGTCGACGGGATCAGCAGCCCCTCCTCGGTCAACAGGCGAATGGCGGCGGACGTGTCGCGGGGGGCGGCGGAGAGGCGTCTCGCCATCTCGCTCGCGACGAACGACTCTCCTCCCCCTAACGAGGCGCCAGGTGCGGCCAGCAGCTCGGCGACGCCATGGAGGAGTGTTTGGGTCACGCGCGTCCCCGCGATGCGGCTGGCGGCGCGTGCCAGGTCGGCTGGTGCAAGGAGGAGGACGCAGTCGGCGAGTCCGCCGTCGCGCCCGCCCCGCCCCGCCTCCTGATAGTATGCCTCGAGGGTGAGGGGAGGAGCGGCGTGCACGACGAGACGCACATCGGGCTTGTCGACCCCCATGCCGAAGGCGTTGGTGGCGACGATCAGCCGAATGCGATTCGACTGAAAGCGATCCTGCAGGATGGCGCGCTCGCTCGTGGGGAGGCCGGCGTGGAAGGGTGCCGCGGCCACTCCCGCGCGCACGAAGGCCGCGGCGAGGCGCTCGGTACCGCGACGCGTGTCGGCGTAGACGATCGTCGCGCCGCTCGCCGCGGTGCCGAGCGCGAGCAGGGTGGCGGCGCGCTCTGCTTCGGTGGCGACGCGCCGCACCGCCAGGCGCAAATTGGCGCGGTCGAAGCCGCCAGCGACGATGACCGGGTCGCGCAGGGCGAGCCGCGCCACGATGTCGCGTGCCGTGCGCGGCGTGGCCGTCGCGGTGAGCGCGATCGTCGTCGGATTGGCGAGCGCTCGCCGCATGGTGCCTAGCGAGAGATACGACGGCCGGAAGGATTCGCCCCACTCGGAAATGCAGTGCGCCTCGTCGATGGCCAGCAGCCTGGGGTGCGCGGCGGCGAGGCGCTCGATGGTTGCCGGCGAGGCGAGCGCCTCGGGGGCGAGGTACAGCAGCTGCAACGTTCCCTCGCCCAGTTGTCGCCACGCCTCGTCGCGCTCGCCAGCGCTGACCGCAGTCGACAACTGTGCGGCGGCAATGCCGCGACGACGCAGCGCGTCCACCTGATCCTTCATCAGGGCGACGAGCGGCGAGACGACGATGGCCGGCGATGCGCCGCAGGCGGCGGGGAGTTGATAGCAGAGCGACTTGCCGCCTCCAGTCGGGAGCACGACGAGGACGTCGCGTTGCGCCGCGAGGGCATCGAAGGCGCGTTGCTGGCCGGCGCGGAGTGCGGCGACGCCAAACCGGTGCAACATCTCGGGGGTGGGGGGATCGATGAAGGGCATGGAGCCAAGTTGCAGGGGCGACGCCCCTTACCCTCATCGATACCACAGCCTATCATGCCATTCCATTGCAGCGTCCAAGGTCGCCGCGGGGGATGGGCGGAGGGCGAACGATGATGCCGGCGCAACGCACGGCCACCACGAGATGACCGATTCGATGCTCGACACCGTCGCGCTGGGACTGGCGCTCGCATCCTGCGTCCCGCTCGCCGGCATTGTACTGAGGGTGCGAAGTGGGCGCGATGCGGCGCGTCCGCTGCATTTCGCGCGTTGGCTTCAACCTGCGACGACGGGACTCGGGTTCGCGCAGCTGTGCGTCGGCGCGCTGCGATTCGTTGTGTCGCCGTCGGCGGATCGCCTGACGATCGCGGCGCTCCAGCTTACGCTTGCCGTCGCGTTGATCGCGCTCGGGCTTGTGGTCGCACGCTGGGGTACGTCGCCGGCGCCTGACGAGAGCATGGCCCGGCGCGACACTCGCGCCGACGACGGGCGCGAACGCGCGGGCGAGACTGTGGGGGAGACGACGAGCGCGCGCGCCGCGGAGCGCAGCACGCCGATCCAGGTTCCGGTCAGCGACTCGCGCCTTTCGGGACTGCTCTTCGAGGGGAGCGCGGACGCCATCGGGTCGCCGCTCCCGACCGATCCCGCCGAGTTCGATGCGCGGCTCATGCATGCCAATCGCATGCAGAGTATCGGTCGCCTCGCCGGCGGCATCGCCCACGACTTCAACAACCTGCTCACCTCGATCCTCACGAGCGCAGAGATGGCGCAGGAGGCGCTGCCGGCCGAGCATAACGTGACGCCCGACCTGCTGGAGATCCGGCGCGCCGGAACGCGCGCCTCGGAGCTCACCCGCCAGCTGCTCGCCTTCGCGCGTCGCGACGTGAGCCGCCCGCGGATCGTGGATGCCAACGCGCTCGTGGGGAATCTCTCCACGATGCTGCGCCGAGTGCTCGGCGAAACGATCACGCTGCGCATCTCCCTGGCGAGCGACCTCCCGCTGCTCCATGCCGATCCCGCACAGCTCGAGCAGGTGCTGGTGAATCTCGCCGTGAATGCGCGCGACGCGATGCCGGCCGGCGGCGAGTTGCAGCTGCGCACCTCGCGCGGCTATCCGGCGAGGCGCGGGGGGGGGAGTGCTGTCGCGACCGGCGTGGTGCTCGAGGTGCAGGACAACGGGATCGGGATGGCGCCCGACGTGCGCGCGCACGTGTTCGAGCCGTTCTTCACGACCAAGCATCCGGGGCGTGGGACCGGCCTCGGACTCGCAACGTGTCATGCCATCGTCGTGTCGCACGGTGGTGAGATCGAGGTCGAGAGCACGCTGCACGAGGGGGCGACCTTTCGCGTGTGGCTCCCGGCGACCGACGAGGATGAGGACGCGCGCGGGGCGACGGGGATGGCGTCGACGCGGGCGACGGCCGCCACTGCGCAGCAGTCGATCCTGGTGGTGGAAGACGACACCGATGTACGCGCGTCGACGGTGCGGGCGCTGCGCCGGGCCGGCTACGACGTGTTGGAGGCAGGCGATGGAGACGAGGCGCTGGCGCTGCTCGCGGCGCGCGCGACGCCGGTGGACCTCGTGGTGAGCGACATCGTCATGCCGCGCATGGGGGGCGCCGCCTTCGTGCAAGCGTTAGGCGAGCGCTGGCCCGGCGTTCGCGTGCTGTTCGTGAGCGGCTATCCCGGCGACTCGCCCGATGTACGCGCGGTGGAGGCGCTGGCGATCCCCGTGCTGGAGAAACCGTATACGCCGTCGATTCTCCTGTTCGAGGTGCGCTTGCGGCTGGAAGGGGCGCGCTCGCGCTGAGCAGCGCATGCACGCGCATGCACGCGCATGCACGCGCATGCACGCGCATGCACGCGCATGCACGCGTATGCTCGCGCATGCCGGGTAGCGCTTGCATAAGCGGGTACAGGTGCCAACGTCGATGGCTGCGGGCGCCTCAGGCGCACCACGCCCGTGTCCTAGACGGCGCGCGCGAAGTGTCCGCGGGTGAATCGCTGCGCCAATCGGTCGCGCAGGTCGAGCAATGGTGGCGGCGCCCCGTCGGCGAGTGCGCGCAACAGCTGCGCATAGTTTGAGACGACGCTGGCGATCGGCTCGTCGGGGACATTGAAGACGAGGCGAAAACCGCGGATGCCATGCCCCCACAGCCGTGGGACGAATTCCGATCCCTCGATAGGGCGCGAGTGGAGGAGCCGGTTGCGGCAGGCGGAATCGGTGGCGACGGGAAAGGTGTAGCCGCTCGGGTCGGTCAGCTCGACGCGCGGGTGCTTCTGCACGCAGAGATCGCGACAGGTGGTCACGACGCGATCGAAGGCCGCCGAGAGCACGCAGTGCTCGATGGTCATTCCCTCGGGGCGTCCGTAGACGACGACGTCGACGCCGCGCCCATTGCACGGCGCCACCAGGTCGCCGATCTCCTCGACGGTGAGCTCGACCGATGCCGTCACGCGCCGCACGCCGCGCCGGAGGAAGAGGTCGGCGGTTTGCGCATTGAAGACGTTGAGGGCGTAGTCTCCCGTGACATCGCGCCCCGCCGAGGCGAGTTCGACCGCCAGCCCGGCGTGCCCCGTCAGGACGGGGAGCTCTAACGCCAGCCACTTGTCGAGCGACCTGCGCTCCTCGGGACGGACGATGGTCGGCGTCCGCAGCCGCAACCGCACGCCCCCCTCCGCCAGTTCGGCGGCGAGCGCGGTGACGCGCGAGACGGGGGGCGTCGGATGGCGCAGGAAGGGATCGAGCACGACCTCCGTTGCCCCAGCCGCCGCCGCAGCGCGCGCATCGTCGACAGTCGAGACCTCGGCGATGAGCTGCCAATTATTGGAAGGCGGTTCGGCATGGTCGTCGGCAACCGATGCCGGCGGAGCCGCGAGCGCGGTGTCGATGCGGGCGGTGCGTTCTGCCTGTGCCGCCTGGTGCGCCCAGTCGCGGCGGAGCATGAGCTCATCAACCGCCGATTGCCGGAGGTGATTGAGCTCGCTGAGCGGGAGAAAGAGCGCGTCCCCCAAGCCGGCGTCGTCGATCGTGCCGAGGGTGAAGGGGGTCTCGCCAAGACGCCCGAGTTGCTCGCGCAGGCGCGCATGATCGAGCGCGCGCCGCTCGGCCGGTGCGAGCGCAACCTCGCTCCGCACTTCCACCGACTCTCCGCCAGCGCTCACGACCGCCTTGAGCGGTCCGCCCGCGCTCCCGAAGAGCCGCACGTCGAGACGCTCACGACGCTCCTTCGCGCTGGCCGAGAGTTCCGCAAACGAAGCACGCGCCCGCGCGAGGAGTGCCGCCTCCGCGCTTCGCACCACGCGCCACCCGTCGGGAACACGCTCACGCGATGCAATCGCCTGACGAATCACGCCATCGCGAGCCGCAATCGTGCGTACGCGCGTGACCGCGAAACCGACCGAACGCCCGCGCGCACCGGCGGGAGGCTCGAAGCCCAAGCCGTCGCCCGGTTGGATCTCGTGGCTCACCTCGACCAGCAGGTCGCCGCGGTCCTGCCCCACGACGATTCCCAGTTCGTGCCCGCGATTGTCGGGCTGCGTGCGCGTGACATAGTGGCGTCCGTCGCGCCCGGTGAGCATCCCGTCGGTGAAGCCGCGCGAGAAGATCTGCACGAGGGGGCGAACCTCTTCGACGGCCGGCGCTGCGTCTTCGCCAGCTGCAACGCGATCGAGGAACGTGCGATAGCTCCGCGTGACCGTCGCGACGTATTCGGGCTTCTTCTTCCGCCCCTCGACCTTTAGGCATCCCACTCCCGCCTCGGCGAGTGCGGCGAGCTGATCGTGCGCTGCCAAATCCCTGGCCGAGATGAGGTAGCCACGATCGAGTTCGTCGCCCGTGGCCGAGTCGGTGAGGACGTAGTCCTTGCGACACGACTGCGCGCACGAGCCGCGGTTGGCGCTCCGCTCGGAGATCATTCCGGACATGAAGCACTGTCCCGAATACGAAATGCAGAGCGCACCATGTACGAACGTCTCGAGCCCCAGGGTGGGAACGGCGGCGCGGATCGCGCGCACGTCGTCGAGCGTGTTCTCGCGCGCCAGCACCACGCGATCGACGCCGAGCGACTGCAGGAGCCGCGCGCCGCTGGCATCGTGGACGGTCATCTGCGTGGAGCCGTGGATCTCGAAGTCGGGATAGACGTCCTGGATCAGCCCCACGAGTCCCAGGTCCTGTACGATCGCGGCGTCGACCCCCCGGTCGATCGCCTCGCCGAGGAGTGCGAGGGCGTCGTGAAGCTCGGCTGGCTTGACCAGCGTATTGAGCGTCAGGTAGATCCGCGCCCCCGCCGCGTGCGCGATCTGGCAGGCGAGTGCGAGTTCGTCGAGGGTAAGCTGCGCCCCTTCATCGCGCGCGTTGAACCGCTCCGCCCCGAGATAGACCGCGTTGGCGCCGTTGGCCACTGCGGCGCGAACGGCGTCGATCGAGCCGGCGGGGGCGAGAAGTTCGGGAATGGGGCGGCTGGGCATCGGAGGTAATCTAACCGTCCCAGTCACCTATCCGGTCATGGCGCCCACCGAACGCACCGACGACGGCGTCCCCTAACGTCGCCCGGAACCGCTCAGCCCTGGTACACGCTCCAACCGAGGAGAATCCCCACCACCGAGCTGGCCAGCGCCGCCCCAATTCGAATGCGCTGGGCCAGGCGCAGGTTGCGCGCCGCGGCGATCGCCGAGACGGTCCCGGTGAGGACGGAGACGAGGCTCATTCCGGCAATCGTGCCGAGTCCGAACGCGCTCAGGTAGCCGAACTGCCCCTGCACAGTGGTCGCCGAGGCGACGAGCAGCACGATGACTGCGCCGCTCCCCGCGAGACCGTGCGCGATCCCGAACCAGAGCGAGCGCGAGACGGTGCGGATGGAGGGGTCGTGCGAGTGCGGGAGCTTGGCGGCGTGCGCATGCGCGTGGCGCGCACCGAGCGACTCCTGATGCCGACGGGCTTCGGCGATGAGGGTCGACACGCCGAGGGAGACGAGAAGGACCGCGACTCCCATCTCCGCCACGTGATAGAAGCGCTCCGGCACGTGCACGCCGAGGACGATGAGCACGACGGCGACGGCCGCGACGCTCAGCGTGTGTCCGATCCCCCAGGCGACACCGAGGCGCGCGGCATGGCCGGCGCCGCGCTCGTGCGTGGCCAGCGTGGTGACGGCCGCGAGGTGATCGGGCTCGAAGGCGTGGCGAAAGCCCACAAGGAAGCCCACGCCGATGAAGGTCAGGATTCCCAGGTTCATGACGACTCCTCGAAAACAGACGCTACGATCGCCTGACCGAGCGCGAGACCGCCGTCGTTGGGTGGCACGCGGTGGTGCCGAAGGACCGTGAAGCCGGCGCGGCGAAGGCGCTCGCCCGCAAGCGTGAGCAGCAAGACGTTCTGGAAGACGCCCCCCGTGAGCCCTACACGGTGGATGCCGTGCCGCGTGCGCATCTCTTCCGCGACCGCGAGGATGACGTCGGCGATGGCCTCGTGGACGCCACGTGAAATATCGCGCGTCGAGCGTCCGCGCGCATGGTCGGTGACGATCTGTCGGAGGACAGGGGCGCCGTCGAACAGCAGCGGGGCACCGCTCGGCGATTCGAGTGCGAAGCGATAGGTGGTCGACGACGCCCCACCCGCGGCGAGCGCCTCGAACTCGATCGCTCCCTGCCCTTCGTAGTTGACGGATTGTCGCACGCCGGCGAGCGAGGAGGCAGCGTCGAGGAATCGCCCCATCGAACTGGTGGCGACCGTGTTGATGCCGCGCTCGAGCTGGGTGCGAAGGAGTTGCAGCTGAGCGGGGGTGAAGACGCTGGCCGACGTGGACCCGTCCCACACGTCGCCCGCTGCCCAGAGTTGGGCGAGGGCGACGCGTGCCGGGTGCCGGATGGCGGCGTCGCCGCCGGGAAGCGGCGTGGTGGCGAGGTGCGCCACGCGGGCGAATCCACGTGCATCGCCGAGGAGCACTTCCCCGCCCCAGACGGTGCCGTCCGAGCCGTAGCCGGTGCCGTCGAATGTGAAGGCGAGGAGCGGCTCGTCAGGTGCAAGGCCGTGCTCGGCGGCGAGGGCGGCGAGGTGCGCATGATGATGCTGCACGTGCACCAGCGGAACGCCGCGCGCGCGCGCCCGTTCGGAGGCCCAGCGCGTGGAGAGGTAGCCAGGATGCAGGTCGCAGGCGATGCGTTCGGGGGTGACGCGAAAGAGCGTCTCGAAGTGGTCGCACGCGCGTTCCATCGCCTCGAGCGTCTCGAGATTCCCCACATCGCCGATGTGCGGGGTGAGGAACGCGTATCGATCGCGCGTGAGGCACGCGGTCCCCTTGAGCTCCGCCCCAACGGCCAGGACGGACCGCGCAGGGCGTGCCAGCAGGACTGGAT
>CAZWVG010000076.1:0-22328 GCA_964637355.1 uncultured Gemmatimonadaceae bacterium | reverse complement strand
CGCAGGCGATTCTCGTGGGTGATCTCCTGCGGGAGCTTGAGCGCGAACTGGAAGCCGTCGGGAACGCGGTCACTCCATCCCTTGATGGTCTTGGCGGGGGGGATGGCGTAGAAGGTCGAGTCCACCTCGACGGTGTCGAAGGCGCGAGCGTAGGTGGTGAGGAAGTCGGCCGATCTGGTCCCGCTCGGAAAGAACGGCCCCACCCAGGCGTCGTAATTCCATCCCTGGGCGCCGAGTCGAATCGTGGATTGCATGCTGGCAATGCTCGGGGCGGCGCAGGCGGTGTCAAGTCGGCGGGCGTATGGCCGCGTCGATCGGCGCAGTCGCCTGCGGGAAGCGAGCGCTTGCGGGAATCGGTATCAATGTGATATCATCTCGATACCACTTCTGGGGAGTTCTGGATCCATGTTCCGCGAGATCGCCAAGCCCGGCACCAATGGCTTCGCCGCACTGATTGTCTCCCTCATCGTCCTCGCCGTCGGCATCGAGCGCATCATCACCGGTGGCAACGCGCGCGAACCGTTCACCGCGGGAATTGGAGCGGCCCTCGTGCTGGTCGCCGTCCTCGGCCTCACCGGGCTCTTCACGGTGCAACCCAACGAGGGAAAGGTGCTGACGCTTTTCGGACGCTACGTCGGAACCGTCCGTTCGTCGGGCCTGTTCTGGGCGAATCCCTTCTATTCGAAGAAGGCGGTCTCGCTGCGCACGCGGAACTTCGAGACGGCGAAGCTCAAGGTGAACGACAACCACTCGAACCCGATCGAGATCGGCGCAGTCGTGGTCTGGCGGGTGGTCGATACCGCCGAGGCGATGTTCGAAGTCGACGACTACACCAACTACGTGATGATGCAGTCCGAGGCGGCGGTGCGCGCGCTGGCGCAGTCGTATCCGTACGATGCGCACGGCGCCAACGACATCGCGCTGAGCACGCACCCGGCGGAGGTGTCGGGGGCGTTGCAGGCGGCGGTATCGGATCGCTTGCAAAAGGCGGGCGTCGAGGTGATCGAGGCGCGGTTGAGTCACCTGGCGTATGCGCCGGAGATCGCCAGTGCGATGCTGCGGCGACAGCAGGCCGCGGCGATCATCGCGGCGCGCGCGAAGATCGTCGAGGGAGCGGTCGGCATGGTGGAGAATGCCCTGGCGCTGCTGGGGGAGCGCGGCGTGATCGCGCTGGACGAGGAGCGGAAGGCCTCGATGGTGAGCAACCTCCTCGTGGTGCTCTGCTCCGACCGCGACGCGCAGCCGGTGATGAACACGGGGACGCTTTATTCATGAGGTGCTGCGCGTGAGCGTTAGGCGCGCGGGAGTGGCAGTGGATCGGTGCGCGCATTCCGCGCCCCGCGCGTCGCGACGTCGGCAGGGAACGGGATTGGTGCACACATGACGCGTCGTTCGTTCCTGCTACGCGTCGACCCGGCGGTGCTCGACGGGGTGCAACGATGGGCGAACGATGAATTGCGCAGCCTCAACGGCCAGATCGAGTTCCTGCTGCGCAAGGCGCTCCGCGATGCCGGGCGCACCACACGAGGCGACGCGGAGAGCGCCAGCACCGCGCCACCGGAATCGAACGAGGAGGAGTCGACATGATGATCGCAATGCTGCGTCGGCGCGGCCATCCGCCGATCCTGGTGGGTGGGCTGATCGGAGGGGCGATGGCGATCCTGGTCGCCGGCATGTACTTCCTCCTTCGATGAACAGCGGGCGATTGGAGTCGGAGTTCGCGCCATGATCATCGTACCCCATACACCGCCCCCGACGTCGGCGCGCTCTCGCGCCCTGGCCGACGCACTCAAGGTGACGATCGCCGAGTTCAGGCGCCGGGAGCCCAAACTCACCGATGCCGAAATCGAGGCGGCGATCGCGCGTGCGCACGATACGTCGCAGGCGCGCGACGCACGAAAGCGTCGCGCCATCGTCGGCGTCTCTGCCGGGTTGGCGGCAGGACTCGGGGCGCTGATTGTCGCGATGTCGCAAGGCAACACGGGGGTGAAGCCGCCGCTCACCGTGGTCGTGGCGGGGTGCGTGGTGCTCGTCGGCGCGGTCGTCGCCCTCCTGCTCCGGACGCTCAACAATCCGTAGCAGGCGGGGCGTCAGCGATACGTTTCGAAGAAGCCCGTTCCCTCGCCGGAGACGACGCGACCGTCGACGCGTCCGCTGAGGCGGGCGATCCCTTTCATCTGAATGAAGTAGGGGCGCTCGATGGCGCGCGCGAGTCCGACTTCGCCGCGCTCGAGAAGTGTGCCGCGGGTATCGGTGGCGGTGGCGTCCTCGATGATCAGCTCGACCAGCAGCGTGTCGCGTCCGCGCGCATCGCGCATCACGGCGCGCGATGGCACGGCGATACGTCGCCCCCCCACCTCGACGGTGCGGCCGTCCTCGTATTGCACCTCACGGGGGCGAAAGACGGTCTGGAATCCGGCGGAGTCGACGAGGTAGAGGAAGTACGGCGCCGTCGAGAGGAGGGAGTCGGGGGCATCGACGCGCCCGTAGAGGAAGGTGTAGCTCCCCGCGCGTGCCGCCCCCCAGTCCCAGGTGACGCCGCGCCACGTGCCCCAGTTGTGGTCGTGATAGGCCTGGGCGGCGTTGTAGGTCTCGCAGCGCCCGGAAACGCAGAGCGTGCCGGTCGCCGAAGCGCGAAGGGCGGCGACGACGTATCCCGACACGAAGTCTCCCGCGCCTAACGAAGTACCCGGGAAGTAGGCGCCCCGCGCCGGCGTCACGATCATGTCGACGGTCGCTACCTCGCCCCCCTCCTCGGCGGGGATGCGGGCCTGCACCGCGTAGCGCCCGTCGTCGAGCACGCGAACCGCGGCATCGCCCAGTTGGAGGTCGGCGCCAGTGGTCGAGTAGCGAATGAAGGAGCGATCGATGCGGCGCGAGAAGCGGCGCGCGGGGCGCCCTTCCTCGTGCAGGGTGAGGAGGAGCTGTCCACCCCAGTCGCCGTTCGGCACCTCACCGGCGAGCATGAAGGTGAGGAAGGCCCACCGCTTCCGGTCGGCGGAGAGGAAGTTGAAGTAGTGCCACTCCGCCCAGCTGTTCGGATCACGAACGCCGGCCGGCGTTTCGTGGAAGTGATCGATATCGTCGCGCAGCTGCGGATCGGTAGGGGACGCCCAGCGCCGGTCGCCGGCGTCGTCGTTCCACGCGCCGTCGACCACGGTCGGCGCTGAACCGACGGCGCGGTTGAGCGACGGGATGCCACCGCTCGCGCGCACCGCGAACTCCGGCACGTTTCTCCCGCGGAGATAGAGGAGCTTGTTCTCGAGCTGCGGCGCGGAGGCGCGCACGATCGACGTGAAGCGTGGCGCCGCCAGGAGCTGCAATTGGACGAAACGCGCGTTGGTGACCGAAAACCACATCCCGCCCACGCCACCGGTCTTGAGCACTTCGAGGTCGACGCCTTCGGGGAGGACGGTGACCTCGCCGCCGCCGACGAGCGACTCGTCGGCCGACTGGAGGACCATCGCGTCGCCGATGGAGAGGAGGGTGATCATGACGCCGACGCCGAGTCCGAAGCCGGCGAGGAGGAGGAGCGAGCGCCACGGCCGGAGGACGAGGTTGCGGAAGGCGAGGGTGAGGATCATCGCCGAGGAGATGGAATGATCCGGGGGGCGTCCGAATGGTGATGGTCGGGGGCGTTGGCGGGGGGATGTTGTTGTTGGGGGGGGCCCCCCGCGCCGCCACTCCCCCCGCCATTCGTCGTCGCGCTCTCCCCCGAGTCCGTGCCCGCCCGCTGATCCGCCACGATACGCCCGTCGACCATGTGCACGACTCGGCGCGCCGCCCGCGCCAGCGACTCGTCGTGCGTCACGACGAGGATCGTCACCCCATCGTGATGCAGCCGGTCGAAGAGGCGGATCACTTCGAGCCCGGTCCGCGCGTCCAGCTCTCCGGTCGGCTCGTCCGCCAGGAGCAACGCCGGCTCGTTCGCCAGTGCCCGCGCGATCGCCACGCGCTGCTGCTCGCCACCTGACAGCTGCGCCGGCCGGTGCCCGCCGCGCGATTCGAGTCCAACGTACGAGAGCAGCTCGCGCGCCCGCGCTCGGCGCGCCCCCTTCGCCATCCCCGCTTCGGCCATCGGCAGCTCGACGTTCTCGAGCGCGGTCAGCATCGGCATGAGATAGAAACGCTGGAAGACGAAGCCGATGTGCCGCAACCGGAACTCGGTCGCATCGCGATCGCTCATCCCCGACACGTCGCGCCCGCGCAGCAGGATCCGACCACTCGTGGGCCGGTCGATTGCGCCGAGGAGATTGAGCAACGACGACTTGCCGCACCCCGACGGTCCGACGATCGCCGCGTAGTCTCCCTCGGCGATCTCCAGCGACACGCCGCGCACGGCGCGCACCGGCACGCCGGCGAGCGCATACTCGCGCGCAACGTCGACCGCCTGCAGCAACGGCACGGATTGGGACGCCCCCGTCGTGCGCTCGCTCATGACACCGCCTCGGTCCGCAGCGTGGTGGCGATCGGGAGCGACCCCGCACGCCATGCGGGGAATGCGCCGGCGAAGACGGCGGTCACGATGAGCAATGCAAACGACTGGTAGGCCGCCATCGGTTCGAAGACGAAGAAGTCGATCGCCGCCGGGAGGCCCGGGAAGCTTCGCAGGATCGTGTTGAGGTAGCGTGCGGTACCGAGTCCGAGGATGAGTCCTCCGGCCGCGCCGACGACGCTGATCATCAGCCCCTCGAGCATCACCTGCTCGGCGATGTGCGGTCGCGAAATCCCGATCGCGCGCATGATCGCCATCTCCCCCACCCGCTCCTGCACGCTCACCGTCACGAGCGTGCTCACGAGGAGGAAGCCGACCGCAAGGCTCACCGTCCCGAGGATCAAGGCCAACTGCCGAAAGTAGCCGAGGCGCTGCTCGACCGACTTCACCGCGTCGGCCGTAGCGATGGCGGTGACCCGCGGGAGCGCTCGTTCGACGGCGCTGCGCACGCCTTCGGCGTCGACCCCTGTCTTCGTCTTGATCATGAGGAGCGAGACGACGTCGCCGGCGTTCCCGCTTCCTTCGGCGACCAACTCCTGCGCGGTAGCGAGCGGAAGGGCGACAGCCGGCTGATCGGACGCGAGATAGTGAAAACGTGCCGCGCCTGCGACGACAAGCCGACGGCGTGCCGTCCATCGTTGCAGCTGGGCGTCATAGCCGGCGGCGACGATGACAGTGTCGCCGACCGCGAGCCCCGAGCGCGAGAGGACGGCGTCGTTGGCGACCATGCAGTCGGGTGCGAGCGCATCCTCGCCGCGCTCGACGGAATAGTCCCCCTGTGCCTCGGGGCGGATGCCTAACGCAAATACGGCGTCACCCTTGTCGCCGCGCACCAGGTGAAGCGTCGTCCCGAGGACCGGCGACACGTCGTGAACTCCGGCCACACGTCGAATCGTCGATTCGGCCGCCGCTGCGCCAGCGATCCGCGCCTCGGCGTCGAAGGGAAGCGTCCCCTTGGGAGTGACCCGCACGTCGAAGCCCTGGCGCGTGAGGAGGGCGCGAAACGAGACCTGCATCCCGCTGGAGAGCATCACCATGTCGAGGAGCATCGCCGCCGACACCGCGACGCCGAGGACGGCGAGCGTCGTGCGCAGCGGATGCTGCCGCAGCGAAGTCCAGGCGAGGCGCGCGCGCATCAGCGACCGAAGAGGGAGAGTGGCGGAACGCCGGTGAGGCGACGCGCGGCGAGGAATCCGGCGCCGATCCCCAGGGCGAGCGAGAGCGCCACGGAGAACGCGACGGTCTGCGACGTCACGATGGAAAAGGCGAGCGGCGTGCGATACACACCGCGGTAGTGCCAGTTGATGAGCGCCTCGCTTGCGTAGCCGAAGGCTACACCGGCCGCACTCCCCAACAGCGCGATGCAGGAGGCCTCGAGCACCACCGTCCCGGTGACGGTGCGTCGCGAGATTCCCAGCAATCGCAACGCGGCAACGTCGCGGCGACGCTCCTCGACCTTGAGGAGCATGATGCAGAGGAGGAAGATCGCGCTCGCTACAATCGTGATGACGCCGATGGCCCGATTGAATCGCGACACGACGGCGAAGGTGCGCGATGACTTCGCGGCCACTTCGCGCGAGCGATGTGCACGAAAGCCGAAGCTGCGCGCGTTGATCTCCTCGAGCGCCTTCTCGGTGGCGCCGGGCGCGGTGGCGACCGCGAAGCGGTCGACGCGATCGCCAATCCCGGCCAGGCGTTGCAGCTGGTCGAGATGGAGTCGCACGCGGTACTCGGCGCGCGCCACCTCCGACGGATCGGCCGCGCGCCTGACGATGGCGCCGACGATGGCGCGTTCTCCCTCTTCGCCGGGCGCAGCGGCCAGCGTAACCGTGTCGCCGAGCGAGATCCCCTTGTCGGCGACGAGACGCTCGTCGATGGCGATCGTGCGGAGAGGCGCCAAACGAGTCGAATCGGTATTCGCGCGCGACAATGTGATCTCTGCTTGCGCATGCGCCGGACGCGCCGACGTCACGCACAACATCGCGACCACCGCCGCGTGAGATGACGCGGCGAGCAGGAGTCGCAATAGTCGGCGAAGAGGGAGTGTCATGGAGGCGACGGTAAACGAGGGGTGCGTGCGCTCCGTTCCCCCCGCTCGCGGCCGCCGCGTCGCATCAATCCGGGAGGAGTTCGACCATCACGCGTGAGGCGAGCGCCGGCCCGACCTGGCAACTCCCCTTTCCCACCTGCAACGTGAGCGGACCATCGAAAGGCGCGCGCTCGGAGAGCTGCACGACCACTCCCGGCCGAATCCCGATGCGCGCCAGGTAGCGCAGGAGTTCGGAGTCCTCGTCGCTCACGCGCGTTACGCGCGAGCGCTGCCCACGCGCGACATCAGACAGCGTGCAGTGCCGAGTCTCGTCGATGACCCCTTCGCGCGTGGGGATCGGGTGCCCGTGCGGATCGGTCGCCGGTTCGCCGACGGCGGACGCCATGCGATCGACCAACTCGTCGCTCACGGCATGCTCCAGCCGTTCGGCCTCGGCGTGTACGCGATCCCACGCGTAGCCTAACGCCTGGGCGAGATAGGTCTCGATCACGCGATGGCGGCGAATCGTGCGCAGCGCGGCGCGCCGACCGGCGTCGGTGAGTCGCACGCCACGATAGCGCTCGTACGACACGAGTCCCTGATCGGCGAGCCGGCGCACCATGCCGCTCACCGACGCGGCGGCGATCGAGAGCTTCGCGGCTATGTCCGTCGTCGCGGCGGCTTCGCCCTCCTGTTCGATTCCATAGATCGCCTTGAGATAGTCCTCGACCGGAGCGGTGAGCTCACCCGGCGTACTTGCCAGTGGGGCGATGGTCGACGAATTCCTGCGGCGAGGAGTCGCCGGCTTGGTCTTCCGCGCGCTCACGCGACCGGGGCGCGGCGCCCGCCAGCCGGCGCACGCACCAGGAGTACCGGAATCGACGTCGTGTGGCGCACGTCGCTGGCCACGCTCCCGTGGATCACGTCACCGATGAACTTGTGCCCGTGCGTGGCCATGGCGATGAGATCGCAGTGCTCTCGCTCAGCGGCCGCGGTGATCTCGCGCGCCGGTTCGCCGTTGGCGAGAATCGCCTCGGCGCGGAAGCCCTCGGCGGTGAGTTCGTGCGCGATGCGTTCGATGTAGTCGCGATCCTGCTTCATTTCCTCCGACTCGCGCAGCTGGAGCGCGGCGAGGTTGCGCGCGGCCCACCCGTCGGCCACGTGGATCACGACGATCGACGCATTGCAGTGCCGCGCGAGCTCGCGCACGTGCGACAGGATGCAATCGTCCGTTGGGGTGTGCTCGAGCGGCACGAGGATTCGGCGATACATCAGCGCATCCACTCGGTAACGGTCTGCACGATCAGCCACACGTTGAGGACGGCGATCACGCTCGCGATCGCGTACGCCGTCAGCTTGAGCCACGTGGAGTTCGTGAACTCGCCCATCTTGTGCTTGTCGGACGTGAACATCACCAAGGGGAAGACGGCAAACGAGAGCTGCAGCGAGAGAATGACCTGGCTCAGTATCAGCAGCTTGGCCGTCCCGCTTTCGCCATACAAGATGGCGGCGGTCGCGGCGGGCACAATGGCGATCCCGCGCGTGATCAGCCGCCGCAGCCACGGGCGCATGCGGATGTTGAGGAATCCTTCCATCACGATCTGGCCGGCGAGCGTCCCCGTCAGTGTCGAGTTCTGTCCCGACGCGAGCAGCGCCAGCGCGAAGACCGTGCTCGCCGCGCCGACACCCAGCAGCGGAGACAACAGCTGGAAGGCGTCCTGAATCTCGGCCACGCCAGTGTTGCCGCTCGTATGAAAGGTTGCGGCGGCGACGATGAGGATGGCCGCGTTGATGAAGAGCGCGATCGACAGCGCGATGGTCGAATCGACGAAGGCGAAGCGCACCGCCTCGCGGCGTCCCGCGGCCGACTCCTCGTACTTGCGCGTCTGCACAATCGACGAATGCAGGTAGAGGTTGTGAGGCATCACCGTCGCGCCGAGGATCCCGATCGCGATGTAGAGCTGATCGGGATTCCGAATGATCTCGGGCGACGGAATGAAGCCGCTGGCGACGGCGAGCATATCCGGGCGCGAGATCACGATCTCGAAGAGGAAGCAGATCCCCACGACCATCACGAGCGCGATCACCATCGCCTCGAGGAAGCGGAATCCCTTGTTCTGCAGGTAGAGAACGAGGAGGACGTCGAGCGCGGTGATCGCCACCCCCCACGACAGCGGGATGTGGAAGAGGAGGTTGAGGGCGATCGCCGTGCCGATCACCTCGGCCAGGTCGCACGCGGCGATGGCGATCTCGCACAGAACCCAAAGGATGAAAGCAACTGGACGCGAGTAGTGATCGCGACAGGCCTGCGCGAGGTCGCGACCGGTGACGATGCCGAGCTTGCTCGCCAATCCCTGAAGCACCACCGCCATCAGGTTCGAGATCAGGATCACGCTCAGCAGCGCGTAGCCAAACTGCGAACCGCCGGCGAGGTCGGTGGCCCAGTTGCCGGGATCCATGTAGCCGACCGCCACGAGATAGCCGGGTCCGGCGAAGGCGAGGAGCTTGCGCCACCACGACAGGCCATGCACCGGGATCGTGCGGTGCACCTCGGCGAGCGATGGCGTGACGCGCGCTCGGCGCCAGCCGGGATCGGCGGCGCGAGGCTTGAACTCAGCTTCGGACTGGGGAGCGATTGGGGGCGAACTCATTCGGGTGTAGGCGTTTCGAGCGGACGCGCGAGACTTCGCACGCGGGAACTCAAGATTTAGGACGCCCTAAATCTATTGTCGTCACGTCCTGAAACGCAAATCTGCGCTCGAACGGCCGGGATGCCGGGGTTAGGGGAGCCTGGTGGTGCGCGCCCCAGCGCGCGGCTCAGTGCATTCCGGCCTGCGCCTTCACGTACTCCGCAACGGCACGGTGCGTGGCGAACCAGACGCCCGGTTTGGACTTGATGTGGGCGATGAGGAGTTCGAGTGCGGTGATCCGCGACCGGTGCCCCGTCACGTGCGGGTGCATGGTCAACAGGAAGAGCGTTCCCTCCTGATAGGCGCGGTCGAACTCGTCCATCCAGACCTGCGCGACCTCGCGCGGCGACGCGTAGTTGGAGCCTCGCGGCGAGAAGAGCGGCGCGTCGTCCATGATCCACTCGACCGGGAGCTCCACGATCCCGGTGGGCTGGCCGTTCTGGTCGAGCTCATACGGACGCTCGTCGGCCATGAGCGACGACTCGTACGTGAAGCCCAGGTCGCGCACGATCGACATCGTATTCGGCGAAAAATTCCATGACGGGGCGCGGTACCCTACAGGGCGCGTGCCGGTGAGCGCGGTGAGCGTGTCGAGGGCTTGCTGCACGAGGCGTCGCTCGACGTCGCCGGGTACGGCGGTGTTCATCTCGTGGATCCAGCCGTGCACCCCAAACTCGTGATGCCCTGACTTCTTGATGAGCGAAACCTGGCTGGGATCGATCATCAGGCTCATGGCCGGGACGAAAAACGTCGCCGGGATCGCCTGCCGGTCCAGAAGCCCGAGGATGCGCGGGAGCCCGACGCGCGCGCCGTACTGCCCCTGCGACAGCTCGCCGACCGTGGGCTGCCCGAAGCGGAGGTTGACCGTCTCGTTGTCGACGTCGAACGAGAGGGCGACGGCGACGCGTGCCCCGTTAGGCCAGCTCTTCGGTTGCAACGAGCGACCGGCGCGCACCGCGTGCACGACGCGCATCACGGTATCGGTGCTCCATTCCCATCCCTGCTTCACGGGCGTCTGGGCGCTGGCGCGCGTCATCGGCACGAGCGACACGAAGGCGAGGAGCGACGAAACGAGTGGTCGGCAGGCACGAATCATGGTGTGAACTCCGAGGGTGGTTCGCTGGCGGACGCCGAAGCGATCGAGTCGTGCACTGAGCGTGTGCGCTGCGGTCGTGCAGCTACCGATTGCGGCTGGCGACGCGTCCGAAGCTCATGTCACCGACCCGAAGCTCGGCGACCGCGCCCGACGCGTCGAGGACGAACGAGACGGGAGACGGCGAGTTGCGCCTGTCGGACCAGCGCGCGAGGAAGGTGTCGTAGTGCCAGTGCTCCATCGGACCGCTGAAGCCCGCGCCCCAGCGCGCAGCCAGCCGACGGCCGTCGAGCGAAACGCGGAACGTGCCATTCAGCGAGTCGGCGTACTCTCCCACGTAGCGCTCCAGCGGGAGCGACGGCGACGTTCCCTTGGCGCGGGCCGCGACGAAGGCGGCCTGCGCGGCGCGCCCCCTCGCGTCCAACCCGTCGTACAGCGCCTTGATCTCGGTCGACCAGTCGCGCGGCGCGCGCCCCGCCGCCAGGTCGAAGGCACGATACAGGAGCGCGTGACGCACTTCGGCGTGATCGCGGTTGGCGAGGATGTAGACACCCATTCGGCGCGACGGAATCAGACCAATCATCGCGCTCATCCCATCGATGCTTCCGGTGTGCATCGCGACTTCGTCACCTGCGTAGCTGTGCAGAAACCAGCCGAGCCCGTAGTTCACGCGATGGACGCCCGCCAGCGTGGTGGTCGGGTAGAAATCGGAGAGCGGGACGATGGATTGTGGCGCGAGCCAGTCGATGAAGCGTGCCTGCGAGAGGAGCCGCTTTCCCCCGACGCGCCCTGAGTCGAGGACAAACCGCATCCAGCGCGCCATGTCCGAGACGCTCGACCAGACGGCACCTGCCGGCGCGACGGCGTCGACCGCGCGATTCTCGATCACCCGCAGCGTGTCGTCGATGAGCTGATGCGGCGAGGCCACGTTAGGCTGGCCGACAGTCGCGGAGAGCGTGGGGAGCGTCTCGCGCATCCCCAGCGGCTCCCAGATGCGCGCGCGCAGGATATCCGCCCACTTCGCACCATCGACGCGCTCGAGCACCTGCCCCGCCATCGCGTATTGCACGTTCTGATACGCGTAGCTGTTGCGGAAGGAGGTCGCGGGAGGAAGAAAGCGCATGCGGCGGATGATCTCGCCGATGGAGTAGTCGGTGCCGTACCACAGTTGGTCGGCCCCCGGGAGCCCGGTGTGGTGCGTGAGGAGGTCGCGCACCGTCATCTCGCGGGTCATCACCGGATCGTACAGCTGCAACGTCGGGAGATAGCGCTGCACCGGCGCGTCGAGGTCGACCACTCCCGAGTCGGCGGCCAGCAGGAGCGCGAGCGACGTCATCGCCTTGGTCGTCGACCCGATGGCGAAGCGTGTGTGACTGTCGACTGGATCGGGACGCCCGAGCTCGCGCACCCCGTATCCCTTGGCGAACACCACCGAGTCGCCAACCACGATCGCGATCGCCAGCCCTGGTACCTGCCACGTCGAAACGGCCTTGGCCGCGTAGGCATCGAACGCGTCGACCGCGGCCCGGGTGGGGCGCTGCGCGCCACCGTTAGGCGCAACGAGCGCGAGGAAGAGGGCGAGTACCGAGAATCGGCGAGAGCGTGGCATGGGCGGCAAGGAGTGAGGGCGAGTGGCCGCCCAATCTACGCCCCGTCAGCCGAGGCGCGCGAGCAGCTGGCGAAGGATCCGCTCGGTGAGCCCCCACACGACGCGCTCGCCCAGGACGAAGCTGGGGACGCGAAAGGTCGCGCCACGCGCGTGCACCTGCGACTCGCGCGTGCTCTCGGGCGCGCGCAAGGTGCCGAGCGGGACCCAGAAGGCGTCGGCCACCTCGTCGCTCAGGACGAGCGGTGCCGGGGCGTCGAGCACCACGACGACGGGAGTGATGACGATCGGCGGGAGGAGCGGTGTGCGCGGGTGCAACTCGTCGAGCGTCCCGAGGACGAGCCCTTCGCTCGCGAGGTCGATCCCAGTCTCCTCCCAGGTCTCGCGCATCGCCGTCTGCTGGAGCGATTCGTCGTTAGGTGACCAGCGTCCTCCGGGGAGCGCGATCTGTCCGCTCCACGGATCGCCCTCACGCTCGGCGCGACGGATCATCAGCAATTCCACCTGCGCGCCCACGGTTGGGCGGAGCGTGACGGCGACCGCCGCGCGCGCCGTCTCGCTCTCCACTGTCACCAGCGCCCCCGGCTGCGCCGCGAGGACCCTGGCGAGGTGGCGCAGCTCGGGATGTGACAGGCGCGGGTCGTCGTGCTCCACGCGTGCGCTCCGTCAGTCGTCTATTTCGCCGCCGGCCTCGGCCCAGCCGCGGAATCCTCCCGCCAGCGACACGACGTCGGTGTAGCCGAGCAGGAGCAACGTCTCGGTGGCGAGCGCTGACCGGTTCCCGCTCGAGCAGTAGATCACGACCTTGCGATCACGCGGGATCGCGGCCTCGACGTTGGTCTCGAGGATGCCACGCGGGATGAACAGTGCCCCCATCACCCGCCCGAGGTTCCATTCGTTAGGCTCGCGGCAGTCGAGGAAGACCGTATCGGGCTGCGCCTCGCGCAGCTCGATCGCCGCTTCGGACGAGATCTCGGTGATGCGGGCGCGGGACTCGTTGAACAGCTCCGTCGCCGTCTTGAATGGCATGCTCTTCTCCGGGGGGATGACCTGGGGAACGCGAAGGGCTGCGTCGCCTCTCTCGCGTCCGCGCACCCGCTCCGGTAGTTTGGCCGCGTGTCCCTGACAACGAAAGTCCTCGCAGCGCTGGCGTTGGGGATGGCGCTCGGCGTCATCATCTCCCTGTCCGGCAGCCCTGCGCTGACCGGACTCGTGGCGGTCATCGAACCGATCGGAACGCTCTGGATCAACGCGATTCGGATGACGGTCGTTCCGCTCGTGGTCGGGAGCATCATCGTCGGCGTGACCGCCGCACCGGATTCGCGCACCATCGGTCGTGTCGGGTCACGCGCACTCGTCCTCTTTCTGGCGCTCCTCGTGGTGGGCGGGGTCTTCGCCGCGCTCCTGGCGCCGCCGATGATGCGCCTGATTCCTCTCGATCCATCGTCGGTCGCGGCGCTCCGTGAGAGTGGGGCCCAGGCAACGAATGCCGCCGCCGAGAGCGTGCAGAAGATCCCCGACTTCACCGACTGGCTGATCGCGCTGGTGCCCGTGAACCCGGTCAAGGCGGCGGCCGACGGGGCGATGCTACCGCTCATCGTCTTCTCGCTCTGCTTCGGGCTGGCGCTCGCCCGCCTAACGGGCGACGTGCGCGAGCAGATGGTGCGCTTCTTTCGCGGTGTGGCCGATGCGGCGCTCGTCCTCGTCGGGTGGGTGCTGGCGGCGGCACCGATCGGTGTCTTCGCGCTCGCCGTCCCGCTGGCGGCGCGGCTCGGCGTGAGCGCGGCCGGGGCGCTGGTGGGCTATGTCGTCGTCACCGTGGTGATCGTCGTCGCGTTCGGGATCGTCGTACTGTATCCTCTCGCGGTGGTAGCGGGTCGCCGCCCGCTGGCCGAATTCTCGCGCGCGATCTTCCCGGCGCAGGCGGTTGCGTTCTCGGCGCGTTCGTCGCTCGCGTCGCTCCCGGCGATGATGGAGAGTGCTCACGCGCGCCTCGCGCTTCCTGACCAGATCACGAACTTCTTTCTTCCGCTCGCCGCGTCGACCTTTCGCGTGGGCGGCGCGCTCGGCGTGACGACCGGCGTCGTCTTCATCGCGCATCTCTACGGCGTGTCGCTCGGCCCGGCACAACTCGCGTCTGTCGTCCTCACCGTCATCCTGACAACCTTTTCCGTGCCGGGGATCCCGGGGGGATCGATCGTCGTGATGGTTCCCGTGCTGCTCGCGGCCGGCGTCCCGGTCGAGGGGATGGGGATCCTGCTCGGCGTCGACACCATCCCTGACATGTTTCGCACGACGGCCAACGTGACTGGTGACATGGTCGCGGCCACAGTTCTCGCGCGCGGCGAAGGGTCGGACGATCCCGCGGAACTGTGATGAATCCGGCGATCTGGAAGGGGATCGCCTGGAGCGCGCCGTGGTGGTTGACGCTGGTGGCGACAGCCTGGCGCTGGCGCGGCTCTCCGTCGTTGGCGGAGGTGCCCGGCGACGCGCCGCCCGACGCGCCGCGCATTAGCGTGATCGTGCCGGCGCGCGACGAGGTCGTCCACATCGAAGCGTGTGTCCGGTCCATACTCGCGAGCAGCTATCCATCGTTGGAGCTGATCGTCGTGGATGACCACTCGACCGATGGAACGGCAGCGGCGGCGCGGGCCGGTGCCGGCGACGACGCGCGCCTGACGCTGGTCGAGCCACCTCCCCTCCCCGAGGGGTGGCTGGGAAAACAGTGGGCGTGCCACGCGGGAGCGGCGGTCGCGAAGGGCGAGCATCTCCTCTTCACCGATGCCGACGTGCGACACGCCCCGGACCTGCACGTACGCCTGCTCAACAGCGCGCGAGCGAGCGGCGCCGACCTCCTGTCGGTCGCCGGCTTCCAGGAGACGCTGACGTTCTGGGAGCGCGTGGTGCAGCCCTTCGTCTTCGCGATCCTCGCGCTCTGGTACGGCGGACCGGGCGCGGTCAATCGCACGCGCGATCCGCGTCGCAAGATCGCCAACGGGCAGTGCCTCTTCTTCTCGCGTGCCTCGTACGAGCGGTTCGGCGGACATGCGGCGGTGCGCGGGCGGCCGGCGGAGGATCTCGCCTTCGCCCAACAGATGACCGTGGCCGGGATGCAGGTGCGGCTGGCGTTAGGCAGCGAGCAGATGACGACGCGCATGTACGGCTCGTTGCGCGAGATCGTGGCCGGGTGGGGGAAGAACGTCTACTCGGCGGGGCGCGAGACGCTCCCTGGCGGGCGCGCGGGAGAGTGGCTCGCGCGCTTCCTCGTGCCCGCGCCGGCACTTGCAGCCATCGTTCCGCTCGTCGCACAGGCGGGCGGGATGGCAGGCGTGTTGGGGACAGCGGCGTTGTGGTTCGGCGCGTCGGCCTCCACGGCGCTCGTGCTCTGCTTCCTCGCGATCGGGCGCGAGTTCCGCCTCCCCGTGTGGTACGCGCTGACCTTCCCGCTCGGCGCGGTGGTCTACCTCTGGATTGCTGTCCGGGCGGTCGCGCGCGGTGACCGCGTCGAGTGGAAGGGGCGCGCGTACGACATCGCGAGCTGACGCGCGAGCGTACGCGTTCGGCTATGCGCCCGGCTTGTCGAGGCAGCGATCGATGAAGGCCTGTTTCGCATCGCGAGGGTCCTTCGCTGTTTGGAAGAACTCTTCCAGGTAGCGCTTCACGTCGCGCGCCTCGCCGTCATCGAGCTTTGGAGGTTCGTCGAGGAGCGCCATGATCGCTGCTTCGCGATCGACGATGCGCGCGATGCTCGGGGCCATCTGGTCCCACGTGCGACACGGGCCGCGGAAGAGCCGTTCGCGCACGGAGCGGATCCCGAGCTGTGGCGCGGGCGCTGCGTACGGCGCGTTGACCAACCCGGAAAAGTCGAAGTCGTACGGAATCGGAAAGACGACGTTGGAGTCGGTCGCGACCAGGCGGACGTTGTGCAGCGCGTAGATCGACCAGTCGGTGTTCCCGATGGCGTACTCGAAGAGCGCCATCTGGTCGAGCGTTCGCGCCTCGAGGTCGGCGAAGAGCGCGCGCTTGAACTCGCGGAGCCTGGACCCGAGCCGACTCGCCACGTCGTCCTCGCTCTCGATCCACATCGCCAGGCGCGACGCCACCTGCTTGCCGGAGGCAGAGTCGATGTAGGTTCCCTGCGACAGGCGCGTGCGGAAGGTACGCGGCGTGATGACGTTGCCGATGCGGTACGCCAGGTGCTCGCGCCGGAGAAAGCGCTCGTAGCGTATATCGTCCTGGCAGTGCGCCCCCAGCTTGAGCGACTTCTGTCCATCGAACGCGGTCCCGCGCAGGAGCTTCTTCTCGTTAGGGAACTTCACCAGGAGATTCACGAAGCGGCACGTGCTGGCCTTGAGTCGAAAGTGGCCGCGGGTGCGCAGTTCGACCGGGATGCGTCGCTCGGCGCCGGCGGAGTCGGTGACCACGAGCGTCCCCGGATGCCGCACCCTGCTCGTGGAGTCGCGGTTCTTCGCGATCGCGCGGAAGTCAGCGATGAGCGTGAAGGGGAGCGGCTCGATCGACGCGAAGAGCGGGCGGTTGAGCGCTTCGAGACTGTCCTTGATCACCTTGCCGCGGTCGCGAACGCCGGATGGCACGGTCGGGTCGTCGCCGTCCTTCTTCTTTTCCTTCTTTGCTTCCTTCTTGTCGCCTCCCTTCGCTTTCGACTTCTTCGACGCCGAATCCTGCTGTGCGTGCAGTACGGAGATGCCCCCGTTTCCGCAGCCGGGCGCGACCGGCGCGAGGAGCGACATCGCCAGTGGCAATGCAAGCCATTGCAGCGTGCGCATCATCGTCCGTCTCCCCTGGTTCAGGTCCACTGCTCGGCTGACGCCCGTGCCACGTACGGGACTCCCTCCTCCTGCACCTGCCGGGCGATCTGCTCGAGCCGCTCGCTCTTCCGAGCGCGCACGGCGTAGACGAGCGTGGTCTCGTCGTTCTCGGAATTGCAGCTCACGAGTTCGTGGCGCTTGGCGCGCGCCGAGAGGATCGCGTCGATCGTGGGGCGCGCGTCGTCTGTTCCCGCGAGCACGACAGTGATGCGTCCATCGAAGCGCGGGCGGTCCTCGGAGGTGTCGGCGCCGGCGACCGGAACGTCGCCTCGCCGGCGCCGCACGCGATCCGCCAGCGCATCGAGCTGCTCGGGCGCCAGCGTCTCGAGGATCTCCCGGTCGAGCCGCGCGACAAACTGGCTCGTGCGATTGGCGATGGCGACGGCGCGCTGCATGTGCTGCTGCGCGCGCTTCCCTTCGAGCGCCGGCGGCGTCCGGGCGAAGTCGGTCTGCCAGAGTGCCAGTGCAATGCCGATGTAGAGTAGCGAAAGGACGAGCGCCACCTCGAGTTGCACGCCACAGGCGAGTCCGAGCGCACTCACCACGAAGATGTAGACCGCGTCCTTCGAGTCCTCGAGCGAGGTGCGGAACCGCACCGCCGCGAGGATACCGGCGAGCGAGAAGGCGAGCGCGATGCTGTTGCGCACGAGGACCGCGACCGCCGCTACAACGACCGGCAGCAAGACGAGCGTGTGGACGACCGACTGTGAGTATCCCTTCTTCTGCCGCGTGAACATGTAAGTCCACGCGATCGGGAGCGCGAGGAGAAACGCCCCGACACACGACACCGCAACGAGGAGCGCCACGAGCTGCGGAGGGAGCGCGGTGGCCTGCGCGACCACGTTCGTCAGCTTCTCCCCCGAATCCACTGCATGGCTCCCCCCTCCCATCCCCAGGATCGGCGCGAGCGCCTCGAGCACGTTCGCGCGCGACGCCGCGGACAGGAGCGACCACGCAGCCCACGACGCGCCGGCAAGGACGGCGTAGTAGACGACGAGCCGAGAGACGAGCCCTTGGAAGAGCGATGCGATGCCAGGACGTGGCGACGGCATTGCGACGGTGGGAGTGGGGGGAGGACCGACCCGACCGAACCTACACCTCGAGCCGCGGGTGAGGGAGAGTGCGATCCACACACGAGGGACACATTCTCCCACTCGACGTGCGCTCGAATGGCACCGGGCGCAATGAAGCGGTAACGGTCCGCGCCACCGACGCCCGCAAGCTGCGGGCGTGCTCACACGACGCCTCGCCTCCGACCTGCTCGCCCGCTTTGCCGACGGCGAACCCGCACCTGCCCTCCTCGGGCATGTCGCCTTTCCCGCCCCGCTTCTCCCACTCGCTGCCGACGTCACGCTCCTGCGCGACCTCCCGCTGAGGCGTGCAAGCGTGAGCGCGGGACCGGGGATCCGGCGCGCGCTCTCCGTGGTCGTCCCCTCGAACATCCCGATGCGGCAAGCGCTTGCCGCCTGCGCCGCGCGACTGTATCGGGAGTCGGCACACCATCGTTGGTTGCTCCTGGCGGCCTCTGAAGACGGCCAGAGCGGCGGGCTCGCTGCCTGGCGCAGCGACGACGTGCGCCCGCGCGTCAGCGCGCTCGTCTTCACCCCCGCGCGACTCCTCCCAAGTGACGCCGAAACGCTCCTCGCGCTCCACGCCGCGTCGGACGGGGATGACCTCATCGTCCACGAGCGCTGGTGTGAAATCCTCGGACGGGAGGCGCTGTCGCATCGTTTCTATCGCGCCCTCGAGCACCACGTCCTCGCCCTTGGCGAGGGAGCGACCGGTGCCGCGCCCACCGAGGCTCGGCGCGAGCTGGCGCTCCTCACCACCTCTCGGCTCCTCTTCCTCGCCTTCCTGCAATCGCGCGGTTGGCTGGCGAGCGACGCTGACTTCCTCGCCCGCCATTTCGATCGCGCCCTTGGCGCCGGCGGCCAGGCGCATCGCCGTTTCCTCGAGCCGCTCTTCTTCGGCACGCTCAACACGCGCGTGTCGCAGCGCGCCGCGGCGGCACGCGCCTTCGGGCGCGTCCCGTTCCTCAACGGCGGGCTCTTCGCGCGGAGCCCACTCGAGCGCCGCTATCGCACGCTGCGCTTTCGTGACGAAGACCTCGGCATGCTCTTCGACGAGGTCCTCGCGCGCTACAGGTTCAGTGCGCGCGAGCAGCAGTCCGATTGGAGCGAAAGCGCCGTCGACCCGGAAATCCTCGGACGCGCCTTCGAGTCGTTGATGGCCTCGCGCGAGCGGCGCGACAGCGGCTCGTATTACACGCCGCACGTCCTGGTCGCGCGCGTAACCGAGGCCGCGCTGGAGGAGGCGCTTGCCGACGGCTTCGGCATGGTCGATCGAGGACCAGTCGTCGCGCCTCAACCCATACGCAACGCGCTCCACGATCCAGCGTCGCTTGCACCACTCGAGCGCGACACGTTCCGCGCTTCCCTGACGCACCTGCGCATCCTCGATCCCGCCTGTGGATCGGGCGCATTCCTCGTGTACGCGCTCGAACGAGTCGCCCACCTTCTCGCCGCTGCTGGCGACGCGCGCCCCCAGGCCGACATCCGGCGCGGCGTCCTCACCTCGTCGATCTTCGGCGTCGATGTCAATCCGATGGCGGTCTGGCTATGCGAACTCCGCCTCTGGCTCTCCGTCGTGATGGATCTCGACGTGACCGACCCGCTCGACGTTCCACCGCTCCCCAACCTGGATCGCAATATTCGTGTCGGCGACACGATCGCCGGTGGGGACACGTCGACGCCCGCGACAGGTCGCGCCACGCAGTCCGCGCTCGGTAGCCTGCGCGCGCGCTACACACGTGCAACCGGACCGCGAAAGCTCTCACTTGCCCGCGCCCTCGACCGCGCCGAGCGCGCGAGCGCGCTGAGCGACCTCTCCCTCCGACTCGAACTGCTCGCGTCCGAACGCAGGGCGCTCGTGACCGCCGCGCGCGGTCGAGACCTCTTCGGCCAGCGACGCGGGAGCGTCGGCGAGGAACGCGAGTCGCTCGCCGACATCCGGACGCGGGTGCGCGCGCTCCGCCAGGCGCAACGCTCGCTCGCCCGCGGTGGCGCCCTCCCTTTTCGCTTTGCCTCCCATTTTGCCGACGTGAGTGCAAGTGGAGGCTTCGACATCGTCGTCGGGAATCCGCCGTGGGTGCGACTGCACCGCATCGACCCCGACCGGCGCGACGCACTTCGCCACGAGTTCGCCGTCTTTCGGCACGCCGCCTGGCAAGCCGGTGCAAACGCGGCCGGCGTCGGCGCCGGATTCGCCGCGCAGGTAGACCTTGCCGCGCTCTTCGCCGAACGCGCGATCGGGCTCCTCCGCCCTGGCGGCACGCTCGCCCTCCTCCTCCCACTCAAGCTCTGGCGCTCACTCGCCGGCGGCGGTGTACGACGACTCCTCGGCGACGCCAATCACCTGCGCCTTCTCGAGGACTGGTCCGCCGCGCCCTCCGCCTTCGATGCGGCGGTCTATCCATCGCTCGTCGTCGCGCGACGCGCGTCCAGCAGCGAAGCGCGCGATTCGGGGACACTTCCGGCGACGCTCCATCGACGCGGTGTTCCCGCCCTCCTTCGCCCGACCACCGAGGAGATGCGTTCGTCGCAGGTGCAACTCGCCGTCCACCGGAAGGATTTCGCGATCGGGTGGAGTTGCGAGCGTGCCGATCTCCCCGTCGACAACACCCCGGGTGCGCCGTGGTTGATCCTCCCGCCTCCAGCGAGAGACGCCTTCGCACGACTCGCTCGCGCGGGCCCACCGCTCGCCGACTCGCCCTTCGGTCGCCCTTCGCTAGGGGTCAAGTGCGGCTGCAACGACGCGTTCCTCGTGCACTGCGAGTCGGGGGGAGTCGAGCATGCCGAGGTCTCGTCTTCGGGACGACGCGGCGCCGTGGAGGGAGCGCTACTGCGTCCAGTCCTGCGCGGTGAGTCGGTGCGCGCGTGGACCCCGACGCGCACACGCGAACGCATAGTCTGGACGCACGACACGGCGGGGCGTGCGCTCGACGCGCTTCCTCCGCTTGCCGCGCGCTGGCTCGCGCGCTGGCGCGCCCCGCTCACTCGTCGCACCGACCTGCGCGGTCGTCAGGCGTGGTGGGCGCTCCATCGCGTCGAGGGGGCAGCGAATGATCGTCCGCGTGTCGTTTGGGCCGACATGAGTCGAGGTCCGCGCGCGTGCGTCCTTCCGGCGCGCTCGCCGGTGATTCCGCTCAACAGCTGCTACGTAGTAGTTGCGCGCGACGACATCGACGCCGCCACGCTCGCCGCGCTCCTCAACTCACCCTTGGCGGCCGCGTGGCTGGACGCACTCGCCGAGCCGGCGCGCGGCGGTTTTCGACGCTATCTGGGATGGACCGTCGCTCGCCTCCCACTTCCTGCCGACTGGGATCGCGCGCGCACGATCCTCGCACCGCTGGGGCGTCGGGGCGTGGGCGGCGAAACGCTGGGAAGCGACGAGCTCCTCGATGCCGCCATCGCCGCCTATCGCGTGCGCCCGGCCGTCGCGCGCGCACTGGTGGAGTGGACGTGGCGATGAAGCACGTAGCCGTCGCGCGCCTGCTGCGAGACTGGGCGAACAGACTCGCTGGCGAGGCGCTGAGCTCGATGGCGTTCACTTCCCATGGTGGCGAAGCGCCACGACAAGCAACTGACAGCGATTCCGCCGTACTCGGCGCGATCACCCTGCTCCCGCACCAACTCGCCGGCGCACGACGACTTCGGGCGACGATCGACCGCCACGGCGGCGCCCTCCTCGCCGACGAAGTCGGTCTGGGTAAGACCTTCACTGCGTTGCACGTCGCTCGCGAGGCCCGAAACATCCTCGTCGTGGCTCCCGCCTCTCTCCGTTCGATGTGGGAAGACGCGTGCAATCGCGCAGAAGTCTCCGCGACGATAACGAGCTACGAACGCGTGAGCGCTGGGACCTTCCCCCGCGATGGTCGATGGGACCTCATCATCCTCGACGAAGCCCATCACGCGCGATCGCCGGCGACCAAACGATATTCTGCGCTGTGCGAACTCACCCGTGGTGCGCGCGTCCTTCTTCTCACCGCAACACCGATCCACAACCGGCTCGCCGACCTGCAATCACTCCTTGCATTCTTCCTTGGCGCGGGCGCAGAGCGACTTGACAGCGCCGCGCTCAGCGCGCTTATCGTGCGCCGGCGCGAGCGCGATCTGGACCGGCGGCTTCCGTCGCTGGACGCCCTCCTCCGCCACCCGGTGCCGCATGCCGAGGGGGTCCTCCCCGCGATCCGTTCGCTCCCTCCGCCACTCCCCCCTGCCGACGGCGGAATCGCCCACGTACTCGTGCGCTTGCAGCTGACGCGCGCCTGGTGCTCGAGCGACGCCGCGCTTCTCGCCGCCATTCGCAACCGGCTCGCGACCGCGACCGCACTGGAGCACGCACTCTCGAGCGGGCGACTCCCTTCGCGCCGCGATCTCTCCAGCTGGTCGGCCGGGAGTGACGGTAGCGTGCAGCTCGCCTTCGCCGAGTTGATCGCGGCTCCACCTGTCGGCAACGAGCGTTCAGTGCCATTGTCGATCGTGCGCGAGCACGCCGAGTCGCTGCGCCGCCTGCGCGCGCTCGTGC
>CAZWVG010000075.1:0-22347 GCA_964637355.1 uncultured Gemmatimonadaceae bacterium | reverse complement strand
CAGGAGGACGAAGCCGACCGCGCCGGCAAGCGCCAGCAACGCCGGCTTTGTCTCTCCGGTGATCTGTTCGTGCAACGGGATGAGCCAGGCGCCGACTCCCTCGTTGGTCTGCGGATAGTCGCGCGCCTGTCGCTCGGCGATGCGAGCCAGGTCGCCTTGTGCCTGCGCGATCGAGACGCCGGGCTTCATGCGACCAATCACGCGCAGCGTCACGCAGCCGCGTCCGCAACCGTCGTTGGGCGGGCGCCGGATCGCGCGCATGATGTCGGGCGCGCTGGCGAGTGGCGGCTTGAAGGCGGAGTCGGTCACGCCGACAACGCGCCACGGCTCGCCGTTGAGCGTCAGCGTGCGTCCAACGACTGCGGGGTCGCCGCCGAACTGCTGTTGCCAGAAGGCGTAGCTCAGGACGATGCCGGGCTCCGAGCCCGGGTCGTCGTCGGCTGGAGTGAGGAGACGCCCGGCAGCGGGCGTGGCGCCAAGGAGCGAGAGATAGTTGCCGCTGACGGCGGCGCCACCGAGCGAGCGTGGGTCGCCCGAGCCGGTGAGATCGGGTGCCCAACCGCGGTATGCTGCCATCGCGCTGAACGTCGTGTTCTGGTCGCGCCACTCCTCGAAGTCGGGGGGCGTGAGCCACTCGGGCTCCTCGCGCCCTCGCGAGCGATGGTCGCTCCAGACCTGCACCAGCCGGTCGGCGGCCGGGTAGGGGAGCGGGCGCAGGAGCACCGGGCGCAGGACGCTGAAGATCGCGGTGTTGGCGCCGATGCCGATCGCCAGCGTGAGGAGCGCGATGATGGTGAAGGCAGGGGAGCGCCGCAGTCCGCGCAGTGCGACGACGAGGTCCTGTCGCAACTCGGAGCGCCAGTCACGCCGCGCGCGCTCGCGGACGACAGTGGTACGCACGCCGCGCACTTCCTCCTCGATCTGCGCCCGGTCGCCGAAGGCGGCGATCGCGGCCTCGCGCGCCGCCTCGGGCGACATGCCTTCCGCCTCGAACTCGCGCGTGCGGAGGTCGATGTGCAGGTCGATCTCACGCTGCACGTCGCGCGAGGTGCCGGCCGCTCCCTTGCTCACATGCACCGTCTTGCGTGGTGTCGACATGCGATCCTCCTAAAGCTTGCCAGCAGAAAGCGCGGCGCTCATCAGCTCCACGTGCGCCTTCCAGCGCGCGACTTCTCCGCGCAGCTGCCGGCGCCCCTCGGCGGTGAGCTTGTAGAACTTCGCCTCGCGGTTGGTATCGGTGATCCCCCACTCCTCCTCGACGAACCCTTTTCGTTCGAGACGATGCAGCGCCGGATAGAGCGCCCCTTCCTGCACGGTGAGCCCCTCGCGCGTGCTGGAGCGGATCCACTGTCCCACCGCGTAGCCGTGCCGCGGTCCCCAGGTGAGCGACTTGAGGATGAGCAGGTCGAGACTGCCCGTGTAGATGTCGGAGCCGGCCATCGTGGGATGCGGTGAAGGAGAAGCGATCAGGCAGGAGTGCGAGCCCCGGTAACGCCCGCCCCATACACATAAGTGGCATAGGGGTGTGTCGACAAGGGGTCAACGCGAGTCCCCCGACGGCTCGTCCCGCGGGAGAAGACGGGATATCGGCCGCGTGATATCGCCCGTCTTGCGCATATAAGCATTGCCTTATACGATTCCCCCCACCTCGTCTTCTCGTCTTCAGATCTCTCGTCTTCTCCCCTATCCCATGGACCCTATCTCCCACATTCGCGCGACGTCGCGCACCGTCGAGACGCGCGATCACGATGGTCGCCCCGCGCGCGTCGTCGTGGCCAGCCGAGCCTACGACACCACGGTCGACGACCTGTGGGACGCGATAACGACGGCCGAGCGGATTCCGCGCTGGTTTCTCCCGATCAGCGGGGAGCTACGGCTCGGCGGGCGCTATCAGCTGCAAGGGAATGCCGGCGGGACCGTGACAGCCTGCGAACCGCCGACACACCTGGGCCTCACCTGGGAGATGGGGGGGCAGGTCAGTTGGGTCACCGTGCGCCTCTCCCCCGAGGGTACGGCGCGCACCCTCCTCACGCTGGAGCACATCGCGCACGTCCCCGAGGAGATGTGGGACCAGTACGGGCCGGGAGCGGTGGGAGTCGGTTGGGACTCGGGGTTGCTCGGGCTGGACCAGCTCTACGACGCGAATCCGGTCGTCACGCCGGTTACCGCGATGACCTGGCTCGCGACAGAAGAGGGGCGCGCCTTTCTCAAGGGGAGCAGCGACGCGTGGTGCGAGGCCGCCATCGCGGCGGGGGGCGATCCGGTGGCGGCGCGAGCGGCCGCTGATCGTACCTACACCGCGTATACGGGAGGCTAGTGCACGCCTTCGACGTTCTCGGGCATCCGGTGCGGCGGCGAATCCTCGAGTTGCTCGCACCGGGTGAGCTTGCGTCGGGCGACGTTGTGGAGCTCGTCCAGCGCGAGTATCGCATCTCCCAGCCAGCGATCTCGCAACACCTCAAGGTGCTGCGGGATGCCGGCTTTGCCACCGTGCGCTCCGATGGGCCACGTCGGCTCTACCTCGTCGACGCCAGTCCGCTCGCCGAAGTCGATGCCTGGCTCGATCGATTTCGCACGTTCTGGGAGCAACGGCTCGATGCGCTGGCGACCGAAGTTGCCAGAGGGAAGCGCGAACGACGCGGTCGACGTGGCGGTGGGCGCGGCGATTGGCGCGGGAGTTGACGCGGCTGTTGACGCGGCTGTTGACGTTGCACCTGACGGCGCACCCCCTCAGCACACGCGACGCGCGACTGCGGCGCGCGCGTCGCGCTCCCTCTCGTCGCGCTCCCTCTCGTCGCTCACTCGATTCCTCCCGCCCCCTCGATCAGCTGCAACGCCGGCTCGCTCACGAAGATCTGGTCGTGGAAGCGACGCCCCCAGGAGAGCGCGGTCACGTCGCGATAGTCGCGCCGCACCGGGTCGCCGTGCCCGGGGTGCATGCGCTTCCAGATCGACGCCCGCACCGACACATCGGCACCGCGCGCGAGGAGGAGCTCGGTGATCGGCGCGACGAACGGGCCGCGCTTGCGGAAGTTCATCCAGAAGTTGGGCTGCGACACGACGGTGTTGAACAGCGGCGTGAAGCCGCCGAATCCGCTCCTGCCGACCGCTGCTCGCGCGTTGACGTCGGCTCCGTGCTCGAGGAGCCAGTGCACGATTTCGTGCTCGTCGTACTCGATCGCCATGTGCAGGAGCGTCGTCCCGTCGAGTGGCGTGCCGACGGTGGCATCGACGTGAGCCCGGCATCGCATCTCGCGCGGATAGATCTCGTCGTGTCGAAAGGTGCGCTGCAGGAGCGCCGGGTCGCGCGCCAGGTGCCGCTCGAGGAGGTCGATGCGCCCCCGATGGAGTGCCATCGTCGGCGTGTCGGGATAGACGAGCCCGTGCTCCTCATAAAGCGCGAGAATGGCGTGCTTGTCGGCAGGGCGGCGCGAGTCGGTCTCGAGCACGACGTCGACCGGCGCGAGGCAATTGCCTTGGGCATCCTGCACCGGCGCCCCGAGCTCGAGAACGAATCGCGTCCCCTCGACACTCAACGTGTAGGCCGATCCGCCGAGCGCTCCTTCGGGGGGCGCGGGCTTGCCGAGCATCTCGTGCAGCATGCGCGCGGTCTTCACCTTCCCCTGCAGCGCGGCGCGGTCGAGCGCGAACTGCAGGTCGGTCGCGCCAAGCGAGTGCAGCATGCGGATGATCTCGTCGCGCCCCACGTTGGCGGCGTAGCTGAGCGGCGGCCCCCAGTTGCTGTTGGTGCGGATGAGCGCCGGCTCGTGCAGCAAGTCGTGGTTGGAGAGGACGAGCGATCGCACGCGCTCGATGTCGTCGCGCCAGATCGCGTCGACGAGTTGGACTGCCTGCACGAGTCGCGTCCAGCTGCTCGCCTGGTAGCTGCGGGCGAGGACGAGCTGCGCGTCGGCGAGCTTCGCGCGGGCGGGGTCCATCGGGGTGGGGTGTCGCTCCTGCAACTCGGCGACCGCTTCGGGGTTGCGTGCGTGGAGCGAGCGGAGGAGGTCCTTCGCCTGGTGCTTGAGCTGGTCCAGGTCGGGGACGACGGGCAGGCGGCGTTCGGGCATGACGAGCCTCCAGGGTATGCCCGTGGTCCGCTGGCGTCGGGCGACAGGAGGTTCGTGGGAACGCGGCTGTCCGAACTGCACCTACCCGGTGGACTCGGTCCTTTCCGCGGACGGGAGGCGCCCGGCGCGCCCGCCTTCACGTTATGTGGTACGCCGCAGTCGTCAAGCTGCCGAGAGCCGACCGGAGGGAGCATGCATCGACGCGCGTGCCACTGCGGCAGCGCGATCTCGATCGTCGCACAGCGATCAGGCGCTACTCGTGTCGCTCCTCGCTTCCCACTGGAAGCACAATCCGTAGCCGTCGGGATCGCGGAGGTTGAGCTGCTTCATTCCATAGTAGGCCACGCGCGGCGGCTCCACCTCCACGCCGCGCGCGCGCAGGTGCGCGTACACACCGTCCACATCGGGAGCACCGATGTAGAGCCCGGTGTCGCCGTGCGCAGCAAATCGCGTCGGCGGAAACGCCGCGGGGCGCGCCTCCTCGGGATCGTACGCGGTGTTGAGCATCAGCTCCGCACTCCCGTGCCGGAGCCAGACCCATCCCACATCGTCCGGACGATCGGCGTGCGGGGGCGGCGAGTGCGACACGACGCTGAAGCCGAGGAGGTCGCGATAGAACGCGAGCGACGCTGGCATGTCGAGCACCGAGATCAGCGGGCAGAGCCCGCGCAGGTCGAGTGGCATAGGGGTGCCGTGGCGAGGAGCGCCGAAAGTGCAGCATGCGCTGGCGAATTTCCACTCTTGCGCAAACGATTCGCACGGGGGTAGTATCTGAGGGGAGAGTCTCACCCCGTACACTCTATCCCGGCTGACCATGGCGATCCTCAAGGGGACGCTCGACATCCTCGTCCTCAAGACGCTGTCCTGGGGACCGATGCACGCCTTCGAGATCACCTCGTGGCTCGAGGCGCGCTCCGACGGACACCTCGAGGTCGACGACAGTGCCCTGATCCAGGCGGTGCACCGCATGGAAGCGCGCGGTCTGGTCACCGCCGAGTGGGGGACGACGAGCAACGGGCGGCGCGCGCGCTACTACCGCATCACCGCTGCGGGGAAGGCGCATCTGCAGCAGGAAGGATCCGAACTCGCCGATCACGTCGCGGCAATCGGGACGATCCTCGCCCTCAAGTCTTCCAAGGGATGAGCACGCAACGCCCGTCGCAGATGCGGTACCTCATCGTCCCGGGACTCGCCCAATGAACTTCGGCCAGGTGCGCGCGGGTGTGACGCGACTCTTTCGCATTCCCCTTCACGACCGGCGACGGGCGCGCGACGACGCGCGCGACGAGTTGCTCTCGTATATCGACGCGCGGGTGGAGCAGCTCGTATCCCTAGGCTACACACCGGCAGCAGCACACGCCGAGGCGTTGCGACGCCTCGGAGGATCCTTCGACGAGGTGCTCGATGCCTCGATCCGATCGGCACAACGACGGGAGACAGACATGAGCATCCGCGAACTCTTCATCGACGTCCGCGACGACCTTCGCCTGGCCTGGCGCGGCATGCGCCGCGAGTCGTTGGTCACCACCTTCATCGTGCTGACGCTCGCCCTCGGGATCGGCGCGAATGCCGCGATGTTTGGCGTGGTCGACCGCCTGCTCATCCGCGGTCCCGAATACATCGTGCGCCCGCACGAGGTCACGAGGGTATTTCGCACCGAGCACCACGACGTGCGCGGCGACCTGACGAGCAGCGCGCACGGGTGGGTCATGTACGACCTGCTGCGATCCGACACCCGTCTCTTCGCCGGGGCGGCGGGCTACCAGATCGACCGCATCGGCATCCCGTTCGGAAAAGGGAGCGATGCCACGCTCGTCCCGTTCGCGTCGGTCAACGCCGATCTCTTCCCGTTGCTCGGCGTACGGCCGGCGCTCGGTCGTTTCTTCAACGCCACCGAGGACTCCCCCGACGCACCGCAGCGCGTGGTGGTGCTGGGCTACGGCCTGTGGCAGCGCGCCTTTGGAGGAGAAAAGGACGTGCTCGGGCGCACGGCGCGGTTTGGAGACGTGGATTACACCATCGTCGGCGTCGCGCCGCGCGGGTTTACCGGTCCGGAGCTCGGGCCGGTCGATGCCTGGATGCCGCTTGCCCTGCGCTCGCAGGGCGTGACGGACCACTGGCAGACATCATGGAATGCACAGTGGATGCGGCTCGTGGTGCGTCTCCAGCCGGGAGTGACCGCGGCGCAGGCGAATGAAGGGGCGACGTCGCTGATGCGCGCGGCCTACACGGGTAATGACAAGGAGATGGCGGGGGCGAACATCTCGTTCGGCGCCCTCAGCACCGACAATCAGGGGCGCGAGTCGGTGGAGAACACGATTTCGCGATGGCTCGTTGGCGTCGCGGCGATCGTGCTGCTCATTGCATGTGCGAACGTCGCCAACCTCCTCCTGGCGCGCGCGGTGAAGCGCCGGCGCGAGGTAGCGGTGCGCGTCGCACTCGGCGCCGGGCGCGGTCGGCTCATCCGACTCCTGCTGACCGAGAGCATGATGCTCGCCGCCGCCGGGGGTACCGCAGGGCTGGCCGTGGCGTACGCCACCGCGCTCCTGATGCGACGCGTCCTGCTCCCCGGCGTCGAGTGGCCCTCGGCGCCGGTCGATGCACGCGTCCTCGCGGTGTCGCTCACGATTGCGATCGCTGTCGGTGTGTTGACCGGGCTCGTGCCGGCGCTGCGCGCGAGTCGCCCCGATCTCACCGCGGCGCTCAAGGCGGGCAACCGGGAGAGCGGAGGGCGCTCGTCGCGCCTGCGCGGGATTCTCACGGTCGCACAAGCCGCACTCTCGCTCGTCCTGCTGGTTGGTGCTGGGCTCTTCGTGCGCTCGCTCCTTCGCGTGCACGCGATCGACCTCGGACTCCAACCCGATCGTGTCATGGTCGTGTCGCTCCGCTATCCGTCGGCCGCGAGCATCGACAATCCGGGCGACGCGGGAGAAGTGGAGCGGCGCGCGGCCGTGCTTCGCGAGCTCATGGGGCGCGCGCGAAGCGTTCCGTCGGTCGAGGCGGCGAGCCTAACGGTCGGGTTGTCGTTCCAGAGCAGCTTCGGCGTCGATCTTCGAGTCCCCGGCTGGGATTCGATACCGACGCTCGAGGGTGGGGGCGCCAACATCAGCGCGGTCGCGGACGACTACTTCAAGACAGTCGGTACGCCGATCGTCGCCGGGCGGGCATTCACGCCGGCCGATCGGAAGGGGAGCGAGCCCGTCGCCATCGTGAGCCAGACCATGGCCAACACACTGTGGCGCGGCAAGAGTCCAATCGGGGATTGCCTGTACTGGGGCGAATCGAAGGACGAACTCAACGTCTGCTCCCGCATCGTCGGCATCGCTGCCGACGCGCACTCGTTCGAGCTGCGCGAGGGGGCGTCGATGCACTACTACATCCCGTTCGGACAGGAGCACGGTTTCGGCGGGACATCGCTCCTGGTTCGTCCACAGCGCGGCGCCGAGGAGGAGACGATTGCCGCGCTGCGTCCGCTCATCCTTGCGACGGATCCATCGATCTCGTTCGTGCAAATGCGGATGCTGCAGGACCAGGTGGACCCGCAGGTGCGGCCGTGGAAGCTGGGCGCGACGGTCTTCGTGTTGATGGGACTTCTCGCCATCATCGTCGCGGCGGTGGGCCTCTACAGCGTGATGAGCTACTTCGTGGCGCAGCGCACGCAGGAGATCGGGGTGCGCATCGCGCTCGGCGCGCAATCGGCGCGTATCGTTGCCCTGATCATGCGCAGCAGCGTGTCGATGGCGCTGGCGGGAGTGGTGCTGGGGACGATCGTGGTGATCGGTGCGGGGCGATTTCTCGAGCCACTGCTGTTCGAGACGTCGCCACACGATCCGCTCGTGCTTGGAGGCGTCGCTGCGCTGCTTGTCGCGGTTGCCGTGGTGGCGAGTGCGGTTCCGGCGATCCGCGCGAAGCGGGTGAATCCGATTGAGGCGCTTCGGGCGGAGTGAGGGGTTCGGCAGCTGCAACTCTGACCTGCGGACGTGGGGAGTCGTTGGCGCGGTAATCTGGGCCCCGTGCCTGCGGCTCGTCTGTCCCAACAGATGCGCAGCCGAACCGGTCGTTACGGTCCCCTCTCGTCGGGCGAACTCCCCTTCCGAGCCAGTACCATTCCCATGACGAATGCGCCTACAGCGACCACCCCCACGGCGCGAGGAGTGGTGCGATTCGTGGGGTCGGATTCGTCGTCCGCGTTCGTCACGCCAACCGCGCGAGCTTGCCGCGCGGAGGCCCTCTCCAGCGCTTCCTTGTGCGGAATCCCGCGCTGCGTACGCGCCACCTCGGTGAGCGCGATGGCATGTTCATCCGGCACGATCCGCGAGCCATATGCCCTGGCATACACCTGCGTGAACTCGGCACCGAGAAACAGGATCTGCGCCGAGTAGTTGACCCAGAGCAGCAGCGCCACGAACGAACCCGCTGCACCGTACGCCGACGTCGTACTCGCGCGCCCCAGATACCAGCCGAGCAGCGCTTGGCCAACGGTGAACAGCAGCGCCGTCACGAGCGCCCCGATCCAGACATCGCGCCACTGCACGGTCACATCTGGCAGCACCTTGAAGATGAGTCCGAACAACAGGGTCGTGACGCCAAACGACACCACGTAATTGATCACCTGGCCGATCAGCGACACGCCGAACTGCTCGCCGCCAAGTAGTGTGCCGACCGCCGAGATCGCCGCGCTGACGAGCAGCGACACCAGCAGCAGGAAGCCGACGCCGACGACCATCGTGAACGAGAAGAAGCGCTTCTTGATCGTTCGCATGAAGCCCTGGTTGGGCTTCGGCGCGACTTCCCAGATCGTGTTGAGCGCGTTCTGCAGTTCGCCGAACACGCCGGAAGCGCCGAACAGGAGCGTGATCACGCCGATGATCGTGGCGACGATTCCCGTGCCCACGCGATTGCGCGCCGATTCCACCAGCCCATTCACGGCGTCGCCGGCGGTCTGACCGAACACACTCGAGAGTGAGCTGGAGACCTGGTTCGTGGCGGCTTCCTGTCCCAGCAGGAGACCAGCGATCGCGATGGCAATCACGAGCAGCGGCGCGAGGGCAAACACCGTATAGTACGCCAGCGCGGCGGCGAGCCGGGAGGCGTTGTCCTCGCTCCACTCTGCAAAGGTGCTTTTGACCAGCTGCCACGCTGTTGCCATGTTCGGCGACGACGTGCTTACGCGTGCTGACCGGCGTGCTCACCCTCGGCGATCTCTTCGACCATCTTCCGATTGAAGTCGTCGAGATCCTTGGGGCTGCGACTCGTGACGAGACCCTGGTCGACCACGACCGCTTCGTCGATCCAGGTGGCACCCGCGTTCTCGACGTCGGTGCGAATCGACGGATACGACGTCATGCGGCGCCCTTTCGCGGCGCCTGCCTCGACGATCATCCAAGGTCCGTGACAGATCGCGGCAACCGGCTTCCCCGCGGCGAAGAAGTCCCGCACGAACGACACCGCGTCGGCGTTCACGCGCAGCTGGTCGGGATTGATGACGCCGCCGGGGAGCACGAGCGCGTCGAAGTCGTCGGCCTTCATGTCGGGGACGGTGCCATCGACCTTGACGGTATCATCGGACCAGTCGCCGTCCGACCATCCGCGAATCGTGTCGGGGGACTTGGGAATCGAAACGATGCTCACTTGCGCACCGGCCGCCCTGAGCGCCTCGAGCGGTGATGACAGTTCTGATTGTTCGAATCCGTTGGTGGCGAGGAGCGCGACCTTTCGCTTGGAAAGATCGTGCGGGGTGGAGCGGGTGTTGAAGTCGGCCATGATGTCCTCCAGTCTGAGCGTTGCAGTACCGTTGCGCGAAGCGAACGGCGAGCGCGATCGATGGATCGTGCTCGGCAGGTTGTTGCGTATCGCGTTAGGCGCGCCTGGTCCCGGGGGTGCGCGGCGTCGTCGCTCCATGCGACCGCGCGTTTGCTGAGGCGTCCCAGCATGGGCCACCATCGCGACGTCATCGGACGCGTTCCCTCGCACGGGGCATCCGGAGATGCGTGAGCAAGCGCCTTAGAAGAGGTTAGGGCGCTATCGCGTGCTCGCACACTGTCGTACGGTGAGAATCTCGCGTACCTCTTTTCGGATACAGGCGCCGCTCGTTGGTCCAACGTGGCGTTCGGTTCGTTATGATGACATCTTCCTTCGGTGGTGCGGCATGCGACGTGTCGCCTGCCTCACGCCCCCGGCGCTGGCGTCGCAGGTCAAGCGTCCCATCGCCGCTGCACGCAATCGTTGGCACCGCGGGCGACCACGCCGAAGAGCCATTGCGGCAACCATACTTGGCTTCTTCCCACGCGGATTCGCTTATCGTGGCCTCGCGACAAACGGGCGCCGGTCATCCCAGCCTTCGTGTTCGGCAGCGACTTTCCCCCCGCGCCGCCTCATCCAACTCGGAGTTCTCATGATCGCCGCGATCGTCGCCGTTTCCTGTGCCGTCCTCACCGTCGTCGCGTTCCGACGGGAAGGCGGTCCGATCAGCTTCGTCGGTACCGACTTTCGCACCCTGGTGGCGCACGAGCGCTACTCGGTCGATTGGGTGACCGGAACAGTGGCGAACTTGCAGTCCACCGGCACGGTCGTGGACACGACCGAAACGACCCAGCGATGGAACGAGCACGCGAATGCCGGTCAGGGCGCGTACGTCGACTTCAAGACGCGGAGCGTGACTGCGACAGAGTTGGACAGCTTTCGCATCCTCTATGACGACCGCTCGCTCGACGTGAAGCTGACGGTCATGACCGGAGGCGTCATCGCCGCCGGGCACTTCAAGGGGACCGAGGGGATGCGGCTGACGGTGATCTGGCTGACGAAGCAGGGCGAGCAGCGCGGCCACTACTGGCGATTCCTGAATCATCACCTGCGAAGCTACGGGCGCCACCCCGTGGCCGACCGGACGGAGCAAGACCTGCTGTCGGAACCGAACTGGGGTCCGCTGGCCGCGCTACTGGGCGCGTGGGCAGCGGCCCAAGCCCTCGGCGGAGGCTTTCTGTACGGCATCGGCGCCGGCGGCGTGGCGGCCGCACTCTATGTGCTTTTAGTCCGCCCCAAGCATGAACGTCGGCGCCAGGCGTATTCGTCGGAGATGGAACGGTTCGGACGCTTCATCGACGCGCAGGAGCCGAGGGAGAAGGACCACCCCCCTGCAGACGCCTCGACCTGGCCGGGAGAGGTGAGTCTCTGATCGACGGGCCATCGGTCGACGAGCCGGCACAGCGGATTTCTGACGAGATGCGCGGTGACCTACAAGAAGTGAACTTCAACCGCTTCGGGAGAGCCAGTGGCGTTAGGCTTTCGAACCGCAAGCGCTGGCGTATGACCCGCAGCATCGCCGATGTCCCCGCCTCGCTGGTCGATGCCGACACCGCCGATTCACGCACAAGGACGGTTGCTGACGTAAGGGCGCTATGTGTGCTCGCACACTGTCGTGCGGTGAGAATCTCGCCTACCTCTTTTCGGCTTCGGCCGGCGATTGTTGGTCCATCGTCGATGGCGGGCGCGCCGACCCAAACGTCGACTATGCTGATCCGAGGCGAGTCGAAGGAGTGCGCGACTCCCTCACGCCACCTTGAGGTCCGCCAGCACCTCGGCGGCCGCGCGCTCGCCGCTCCGATTCTGCGGCACGGGAGCAGGCGTCGAGCAGCTGACGGAAGAGCGGCGAGCGCGACATGATCACCCCGGCGAAAGGGACACACGCGGCCACGACAACGGCCGCGCGAAGACTCATGAGGACAGAAGATGCGCGCTGCGGGTTCGCCCGCCAGAGGCTAAGAATGGGATGCGCGATCGCGAGGCTGGCGCCTTGTGCATCGCGGCCAGACGGCTGAGATTCGCGCGAAGTCCGTCCCGAGTTTTCGGGCCGCGCCATTGCGCCTCGCCACTCCTTTCCCGCACGCGTCATGGCCACCGTCTTTCCGCAGCGCATGACCGCCGAGATCGATGGCGACTTCGTCGTCTTCATCATCGGCATGCGCATCAATCGCCCGTGGAAGCTCCACAAGTGGCTTCCCGTCGCCGCGGCGATGCCGCGCATCCTGAAAGAACTCTCCAGTCGGCCCGAGTCAGGATGTCTGGCGACGCATCAGGGCTTTGGGATCATCGTGCAGTATTGGCGCTCGTTCGATCATCTGGAGGCGTACGCCAGGACGCACGACGGCGAGCACTGGCCGGCGTGGGTCGCGTTCAATCGCAACGTGCGCATTGCGAGCGGCGACGTCGGCATCTGGCACGAGACGTATCGGGTGCGCGCTGGTGAGTTCGAGTGCGTGTACGGTTCGGTGCCGCGCATGGGGCTCGCGCTCGCCGGCCGGCATGTCACGGTCACGGCGAGTCGGGAGGCGGCACGGGCTCGGCTCGAGGCGGGGCGGTAGGCGGACAGCCTGCGCAGCCGTTGGCAAGCCTGCACGTCGTAACGTTACGAGATACCCCAGGCGCCGTGTGGCACAGTATTCAGCCGAGTGAAGTCCTCACCGCCGCCCCTCTCACCAGCTCCTCGATACGCTCCACGCCGATCGGCTTCGCCACATGCTCGTCGAATCCCGCGTCGATCGCGGCCGCGCGGTGCTCCGGCGATCCGTACCCCGAGAGCGCGATCAACCGAACCTCTCCGCCTAACGCCGCCCGCACCTGCCGCGCCACCTCGTATCCATCGAGTGTCGGCAGCCCGATGTCTACAAACACAATGTCGGGACGCTCGGCGATGGTGCGCTCGATCCCTTCCGGTCCGTCGCTCGCCTCGATCACCTCGTGACCGCGCAATTCGCACAGCATGCGAAACAGCTCCCGCCCGTCATCGTTGTCATCGATGATGAGCACTCGGCGCGTCGCGTCATGCACCGGCATGGACTGCATCGGTTGCGGGAGCGTGGCGCGAGAGGCGTTCGCAACCGGAAGCGTGAGGATCAGCGTCGTCCCGGCACCAAGCCCCTCCGACGTTGCGGCGACGCTGCCGCCGTGAAGCTGCACGAGCGCTCGTACGAGCGTGAGCCCAATGCCGATGCCACCGCGTGCGCGGGAGAGCGAGTTGTCGGCCTGGGCAAACAGATCGAAGATGTCGTCCAGCGTTTCGGGGTCGATGCCGATTCCCTGGTCCTTTACCCGCACGGTGGCGCCGGTCGCGGAGGTCAGCAGCGAGACTTCGGTCACGCTCCCAACGTCGGAGTACTTGCTCGCATTGTCGAGCAGGTTGGTGAGGATCTGCTCGAGTCGACCGATGTCGGCGTTGACGAGCACGGGCCCCGCGGGGACGTGTGCGACGATCGACTGGTGACGCGGCTCGAAGAGCCGAACACGGAGGCTATCGACGACCTGATTGAGAATGGCTGCGAGGTCTACGTGCTCGAGCCGCAGCTCGATCTTGCCGCTGGTCACACGGCCGACGTCGAGGAGGTCGTCGACGAGCTTCGTGAGAAGCGTCGTTTGCCGCGCCATGGTCTCCATGGTGCGCGCCTCGATCGCGTCGCGCGGCGGATTGCGCTCCAGCAGCGTCAATCCGAAGCGGATCGCCGCAAGCGGATTGCGCAACTCATGCGCGAGCATTGCCAGAAATTCGTCCTTGCGGCGATCGGCTGCGACCAGCGCGTTGTTGCGGGCTACCAGGCCCTGCTCCGTTTCGCTCAGCCGAGTCAATGAGCGCACGGCGGCGATGAGCTCCTCGGGCTCGAACGGTTGCGTGAGGTACGCGTCGGCACCTGCCTCGATCCCCGCCAACTTGTTGCTGGAGCTCAGGAAGGTGGCCGACGTGTGAAGGACTTTGATGTCCTGCGACTCCGGCCGTGCCTTGAGCCGGCGACACACCTCGAAGCCCGAGAGATCGGGGAGCTGGACATCGAGCACCACGACGCTGGGACACTCGGCGATCGCCTTCGCTATCGCTTCGCTCCCGGTGCGCGCCTCGATGACCTGATACCCAGCGCTTCGCAGCATCTTCGACACCATGTACAGATGCGCGACGTGGTCGTTGACGTTGAGGACCAAGAACCGTTTGGACGATCGCAACGGCTGGTGCGCAGGCGTGAGGCCATCGTGCAGGGCGGCAGACTCGGTCATGCGCCGCTCCGCATCGGCTCGCGCGACCTGACCCCCACACTACGCAATGCGTCGCGGATGCGGTTGATGGCCAGTTCGCGCGAGAGATGTTCCTTCGAAAGGATCGCTTCGGTGTGCGCGCTCAGCCGCTGCCGGTCTTCGAGCGGGAGCACCTGCGATGTCACGATGATCACCGGGATCATGCGTGTGCGTGGATCGGCCTTGAGCGCATCGATCACGTCGAACGCGGTCATGTCTTCCAGCAGAAAATCCAGGAGGATGACATCGGGCTGCTCGGTTCTCGCCAGCTCGACACCACCGGGACCATCGGCCGATTCAACCAATGTGTAGGGCGTGTCCGAGAGGAAGCGCCGGATCAGGTATCGGGCCGCCGCGTCGTCGTCGACCACGAGCACCTTCGCGGTCCTACTCGTTGAAAGCATCTGCAGCTTTCGGATCAGCTTGTCCTGATCGATCGGCTTGAGCCAGAACTCGTCGGCACCGAGGGCGCGCGCGCGCGACTCGCGATTCATCACCGTGCAGACAAGCACCGGAATGTCGTGCGTCGCGGGGTCCCGCTTCACGTCGGCAAGGAAGTTCCACGTGTCTTCCCCTTCGAGCATCACGTCGAGGAGGATTGCCGACGGACGGACGCGCTCGAGCTGTGCACGCGCATCCTGCGTGGTGCGGCAGGGGAGCACCTGAAAGCCTGCCATCGAGAGATAGCGTTCGTAGGCGAACACCTCGTGGCGATCGTCCTCGACGACAAGGATGGGAGCGCGCGTGGGATCGACCTCACGTGCGGCCGCTTCGAGCGCGCGGTAGGTATTCGCGTCGGCGTGCACCTTGGGAACGACGACGGTGAACGTCGCCCCCTCGCCGACGTCGCTCTCGAGCTCGATGCGTCCGCCGAGCGTCTCCACCAACTTGCGCGACAGGGAGAGGCCGAGCCCGTTCCCCTTGGTGTTCTCCTGCAGCGGATTCTCGATGCGGGCGAACTCCTCGAAGACGCGTTCGTGGTCGGCAGGTGCGATCCCGATGCCGGTATCGCGCACCGCGAGCCGAACCTCATCGTGGTCCTCTCTCACCGACACCTGGACCTGGCCCTGCCGCGTGAACTTGAGTGCGTTCGCGACGAGGTTGCGCATGACCTGCGCAAGCTTGCCGCGGTCCGTCTCGATCTCGATGCCTTGCGTCGGTTCGATGACGAGCGCGACATCGCCGTCGTCGGGCGCGAGTGGCTCCATCGTGCCACGCAGCGCGCCGAGGAACTCGTCGACAGCAAACCGCTCGAGGCGGAGCGGCGCCGCACCCGAATCGATCTGTGAGAGATCGAGCATGTCGTTGATGAGGCGCGTGAGTTCCTCGGCCGAATCGCGGATGAACCGGACCTGCGTCTCCTGTTCGCCGTTGAGCGGCCCGTCCGACCCCGTCAGCAGCAATCGGGAGAGACCGAGGATCGAATGGAGGGGCGTCCTGAATTCGTGGCTGACCGCAGCAACGAGTCGCCCCTTCACCTCTGCCGCTGCGCGCATGCGATCCGCGTGTTGTTCGAGCTCTCCGTGGAGGTCCACGATCGCATGATGCGATTCCTCGAGCCGTTGCTTCTGACGGGTCAACTGGCGATTGAGGTCAACGATCTCGTGCATCGCGCGCGAGCCCTGCGCCATCGAGTCGGCGTAGTCCTGGAGCACGAGGCTCCCGATCATCGCCGCGGCGCCGTCGTACGGTCGGCCGGTGAACAACACCGTCACGAGCGTTTCTCCTAGCGTGAGCGGGAGTTCCCACCCGTCGACGGCGCGCTGGCATGCCTGCCGGCACAAGTCAGCGGCCTTCTCCTCGAGACCTGCCGGGACAATGGAGCGCAGCGAGATCGGCGCGACGATGCCATGTCGCTGCGCGCGGCCATCGCACTCGAGCACTTCCCCCGATGCGTTCACCAATAAGTAGAACTCCCGACTATCTCCTGCGAGCAGGTCTTCCAGCGCACGTTGCATATGAGGACACTTCTATCGTTAGTTCACGGCGTAGCAGCTGACGAGTACACTGCATCGTGCGCGTGCGTCAGCGCGATCAACCTAATATCCACAAGTCGGCATTTGTGTTCGCAACTGCCCTTCGCAAATTTCGGGAAGAAACCGCTGCAGTGCATCGAGACGCCGAGTCCTACGTGCGATTTCTCGATCACGACGCGACGTGTCGCGACTATGTGCGATACCTAAGAGTGATGTACGGATACCACGCTCCAGTCGAAGCGCTCCTTGCCAACGCGAGCGCGCTCCGCAGGACCGGCTACGATCCATGCGCGCGAGGTCGCGCACACCTGCTGGCGAAAGACCTGGTCGTGCTCGGTGATGAAGGTCCCTACCCTTCGTGCCAGAAGATTCCCTCCCTCGATTCGCTGCCACAGCAACTGGGAGCGGCGTATGTCCTCGAGGGGTCGACACTCGGCGGGCGCTGGATCCTTGCGAAGTTGCCGCGAGCGCTCGTACCGCTTCGTGGCGTTGCCACATCGTATCTCGAAGCGTACGGCGCACGAACCGCCTCACGCTGGCGCTCGTTCGGAGAGATCGTGTCGCGCGAGCTCGCCGACCCTCGCGCGCTCGCCCAAGGTGTCGAGGCTGCGCGAGATACTTTCGCTCGTTTGATCGAGTGGATGTCGCTGCATGAACGTCCCGACCTCTCTCGCATTCGGAAGGTGTCGTGAGCGCGTCACCGATTCTGACATCGCTTCGCGACCGATACCTGCAGGCACAGCTCGCGGGTGATCGCCGCGAGGCGCTGCGCCTCATCGTCGACGAAGGGCTGGCGACCGGCATCAGCGTGGTCTCGCTGCAGTCCGATGTGATACAGGCCGCGCAGCACGAGATCGGTCGCCTCTGGCAACGCAACGTCGTGTCGATCGCGCAGGAGCACATGGCCACCGCCATCTCGCAGCTCGTGCTCTCGGCGCTTTTCGAGCGGGCGAAGCCTCAGCCGAGGCTCGGCAAGAAGCTCGTGCTCGCCTGCGTGGAGGGGGAACTCCACGATCTTCCCGCACGACTGGTCGCCGATGTGCTCGACGTCGACGGCTTCGACGTGCGCTTCCTCGGCGCGAATGTGCCGCACGATGACCTGATCAAGGCGATCGTGTCGGAGCGACCGGATGTCATCGGCCTGTCGGTGACGATGACATTCAACGTCACGTCGCTCCGGACCGCGATCGCGCGGACACGTGAAGTGACCCCGAATCCGATCTTCGTGGGTGGACATGCGCTCGGGTGGTCGTCCGAGCTCGCGGAGGAACTCGGCGTGGAGATGGGAGGGAGGTCGACCGACGAGGTGGTCGCGACTGCTCGCCGGCTCGCCGGCGTTCCATGAGGAATGCCGCGCGGTATGCCGCGCTCGCGTCACTGCTCGATCAGGCCGCGGACCGGCTCACCACCCGCGTGCTCGCGGAGATGTATCGCGATCCGTTCTGGTACGCCCGTTTTGGTGAGCGCGCCGAGCGGCGTGGCCGCGAGGACGGGCGCTTTCACATCGATTACCTGATGCAGGCGTTGATCGCGGACGACGCCATGGTGATGGCGAACTACGCGCGATGGCTGCAGCAAGTCCTGACGTCGCGCGGCATGTGCACACGCCACATCGCGGAGAACTTCGAACGCTTAGGGGTCGCGATTGCCGATGAGCGATGGACAGACGGTCACGTTGCAATCGCAATGCTGGATGCCGCGATCGCGGCGCTGCGCTACGATCGCGGCGCGGCCGGCGACGTGCACGAGCGAATGGCACGCATCGTTGCGGACGCGATGGCTGCGTATGCGTCTCGCCATCCCGACGCACCAGCTGGCGCGCCGGAGTTCGCGGAGCTCGTCTCGTACGCCGCGGATGCACTGGCGCTCGATGCACCGCACGTGTTCGTCGACCATGTGCGCTGGCTCGCGGGATTCCTGGAGCAGCGCGGGGAGGAGCGTGCGGTGTTGGTCGCACGACTGGAGGCGCTCCTCGCAGCCAGCCGAGACGATCTGGCGACGCTGATGCGCGAGGGGATCGATGCACTGAGGGGACGCGCAGCACCCCTCTCCCGATGATCGCGACCGGCTGTGCTATCCCCGCGCCTTGAGCTCTGTGATGACCTGCGCGTCGCGCGCCGGGTCGAGCTTGAGTCCCTCGGTTTCCTTGGGCGAGGCCCCCTTGTACCACGCCAGCGTGTCGGCCGCGGTCTCGCGCAACGGGTGGAACGTCAGACCCTTGGCGATCGCGCGCGCGGCGCTGACCTTGGCCAGCCCGGCGATCCGCGGCGGCATCATCATCGGGAAGGCGATCTTCCGCTCGGCCAGCGCCGCCGGATCGCCCCAAAAGAACGTTGCATTCGAGTTCACGCCCGCGCGAATCTCCTCGACGTACCGCTCCGCCGGCATCGGCGCTGTGTCCGGGCCAGCCACGTTGTAGATCCCGAAGTTGCCGCGCTCGGCCGACAGCAGTGCAAAGTTTGCCAGATCGCGCACGTCGATGTGCTGCACCGGCTGTTCGCGTGGTCCCGGAACGAGGATCTCGCCACCCTGGGCGATGCGAGCCACCCAGTACGTGAAGCGATGCGTCGGATCGCCGGGGCCGGCGACGATGTGCAGGCGGAGGATCGTGTGTCGCTCCGGGTATCCCGCACGCACCGCATCCTCGCAGAGCACCTTGAGCTCGCCGTAGTACTTCTCGACCTCCTCGCTCGCCGGGTCGGGCGCCTTGAGGAGCGGGGAGTTTTCGTCGTAGCTCGGCTCCCCCGCCTTGTAGACAGAGCCGGTCGACACGAACATGTAGTGCCCGACGTTAGGCGCGAGCAGCTGCACCGAGTCGCTGACATGGCGCGGGACGTAGCCGCTGTTGTCGATCACGACGTCCCAGCGGCGCCCCTTGAGCGCGTCGAGCTTTCGATCGCGATCACCGAGTAGCGTCTCTACATCGGGAAAGAGGTCAGCCTGGCTCTTGCCGCGATTGAACAGCGTCACCTGGTGCCCCGCCTTGAGCGCGCGCCGCACCATGTGGGGGCCGATGAAGCCGGTGCCGCCGAGGATGAGAACCTTGAGCGGGGCGCGCGTCGGCTGAGCGCGGAGGGTTGGGGCGCCGAGGTAGCCCGCGGCGAGCAGGCCGGCGGTTTGGCCGAGGAAGTGGCGTCGGGAGGTCATGCGCTACCTTAGCGCGCGGTTGGAGGGGCGGGAAGGGTGGGGGGGGCGGAGCGGAAGGCGAGCGGCGCCGACGACGTGAGTTCGAACCTCGCCGTCGCCCACCGAAAGCAGTTCGCCGAGCGCGGCAGCACGAGCTATCGCCACGATCTCTCCGTTCGAGTGGTGCGCGGCGCCAGCGGCGGTGGCCATTCGACGGCGGTCGACCGCATTCGAGCGGAGCAGAATCGCGTGGCACATCTTGGATGTGATGCGTCTTCTGTAGCAACGCGTGCGGCGGTTCGAAGTCTTGGAGCCGCACGTCAGGTGAATGCTTCTACAAAGCTGGTGCGAGAAGCCCCTCCTGGTGCAGCGTTCGTCAGATGGCGGGTGCGCGCTCTAGAAAGCTTCGACCGCGCGTCGATCGGGCCCAACGATGAAACGTAGGCGTCCTGTTTCGTTCACCGACGCGTCGTAACAGCCGGCGGGGAGGCGCGATGGGCCGCCCTCGAACTGTTGGTAGCCGCGCGGCACTACTCCGTAGGCGAGTTGCCGCGGCGGGGCGACGTCCATGACGCGACGAATCGCCCAAACTTGGGTCGTAGAATCACCTGTTGCGCGCTGACACTTCTCGAGGCGGAATACATCGAGTTCACCGATGGTACGCCCGTCGCGTGACGCCCCGACGCCGAAGACTGGACGTCCCGCCTCCTCCCCGTCCATCAGCCAGATGGCGCTCTTCATCGGACAGGCGGTCAAGGCGAGGAGCGCCAAGGCAGCACAAACACGACGAGGTAGCAACGGCTTCATAAGTCATTTCAGGGAAGCCATCTGACGTCCGGCTTCACCAGCGGCCGAAGGAAATAGCGCGAGCGGAGCGAGCACACCATCGCTCGGCGGGCTGGTGCAACCTCATGTTAGGCCGCGCGCGCCGCCTTACTGCCCATGATGGCGCGCGATCTCGGCTGCCGGGAGGCGCAGGAAGCGCGCGGCATTGTTGTATAGTATGTCCCGCTTCTGCCGTGTCGAGAGAAAGGGCGCCGCCTCGATGGATCGCACCCCCGCATCGATCAGTCCTGGCCACACCATCTGATCGGAACCGAACATGATGCGATCGCCATAGCCGGCCTCAACCAACTCGCGTAGAAAGCGATAGAACGCCGGGCGCGCTTCCACATTCACCGCCATGCTCAGCTCGACGTATACCTGCGGATGCGTGAACAGCAATGCTTGCAGCTCTTCCCGCATCGGATAGCCCGCGTGCATGACGTAGAGGCGCAGCTTGGGATGTCGCACCAGCACCTCCTCAAGCGTGAGTGCACTCTGCAGCCGCGCGCGGAACGCGGGCGACCCGGTGTACGGCTCGCCGGGGCCGCCACCGCCCACGTGAATGCCGACGGGGATATCGAGCGACTCGGCGAGCGCCCAATACGGCTCGAGCCGTGGATCGTCCGGCGCGATGCCGGCGTATTGATTCATCACTTCTGCGAGCACGGCAAAGGCGCCTGCGCGATAGAGTTCCCGCACCGTATCGACCGGCAGGAGTCGTTGCGGTGCACCGGACGCCGTCGCGGCGCGCGCGGCACCCGTGCCTGCATCGAAGCGCAGGTCGAGCCCGGCGATGAAGCGACCTGGCGCGGCGCGCTGCCAGGCGGCGACCAGCGACGGTTCGCCGCCAAGCACACCGATGACGTTATGGCGCTTCATGCTCGCGAGCGTTTCGAATAAGACTGCCGAGTCGGTGGCGGGCGACACGAGCGGTGCCGTGCACAGCGGGGGGGCGGTCGTGTCCGTACCGAATGGCGCGCGCGGATCCCAGCGCGGCATGCGCGCGACCGGCGCACACAGAGGCAGTCCCGTCGCGCCGTAGTGCGCTGCCTCGCGGGCGTGCATGTGCATGTCGAGCACTGGCAGACGCGCTTGGGCTGGCGCGCTTGTCGAGATGCTCACGACGAGTCCAATGGCTAACGAGGCATTTCTGAGCATGACTGGGTCTGACGGCGCGTTCAGTGGCAAGTACCTCGGGAAAACGGCCTAACGAAAGTGGGTTCTGCTACGCGGCGACCCCACCAACGCTTCGCCTGATCACGATACCTCGATCGCGGCGTCAGCAGCAACGCGGGCAAGCCAGCGCACTCCGAAGCGTCTTCGAAAGCGATTTGCTCAGATTTCCTGCACGATGGCGATGGCAAAGCCATCATATCCCTTCACACCCACGGTCTGGACAGCTGTCGCGCGCACTCGGGGCTCGCTCGCAAGCAGCGCGATTACGTCACGGGCTCCAAGTACCTCCGGATCTGTGCACGAGGCATCGGCGACCGCGCCTTCGCGCACGACATTGTCCACGAGGATCATTGTGCCCGGGCGGGATAGCTTGAGGGCCCAGGAGAGATACTGACCGTTGCTCGGCTTGTCGGCGTCAATGAAGACGACATCGAATGGCTCAGCTCCGGCCCTAACGAGCGCCTCCAGTGACTCGGTAGCTTGTCCGATTCGGATGCTTACGCGGTCTGCCAATCCAGCGCGCGCAACATTCGCTGCCGCGACCTGCGCATACGCGGGATCAAGTTCCAGCGTAGTCACTGATCCACTCGGACCGACTGCCCGGGCAAGCCAGATCGTGCTGTACCCGCCAAGCGTTCCGATCTCAAGCACGCGTCGCGCATTCGCGGCCTCGACGAGAACGCTAAGCAGTTGACCTTGGAGCGGCGAGATGTCGTACGCGGGAAGTCCAGCCGCTGCGTTCGACTCCAGTGCGGACTCCAACGCCGAGTCAGCCGCGACGAACGCGCTCGCAAAGTAGGCGTCAACCGCTTGCCACCGGCCTTCCATGTCCATGCACTCTCCGGGGTTGCATCGGCTGTGAGTGGCTAGCGCAGAAGTTCAGCTGCGCGCGGATCAAATAGTACGGCGGCGGCGCAGCCGCCGCCATTCCATAGCCCGGGTGTCAGCTGCAACGCACGTTAGGCACCGCGCGGTACAGCCCGGGTACATGGGTAACACATGTGTCCAAGGACATAGGTAACACGCCTTCTAAACTGCACGGCCCCTCTCGAACTGGCGAGGGGTGCCGTGCCCTGGTTGGAGACGTGTCCCATGGAAGAGCGCCTGCAGTTCATCTG
>CAZWVG010000074.1:0-22906 GCA_964637355.1 uncultured Gemmatimonadaceae bacterium | reverse complement strand
GGAAGGGTGGTACACCGACGAGCTGATGGAGCGCATCGCCAAGACCGGGAGCGTCAAGCACCCCGAGGTCCCCGAGCGCTGGCAGCGCGTCTTTGTCACCGCGAACGAGATCGCGCCGGAAATGCACGTGCGCATGCAGGCCGCCTTCCAGGAGCACACCGACTCGGCGATCTCCAAGACCACCAACTTCTCGCACGCCGCCACCCAGGACGACGTCCGCGCCATCTACGAGCTGGCGTACGACATGAAGTGCAAGGGCGTGACTGTCTATCGCGACGGCTCGCGCGACAATCAGGTCCTCTCCACCGGCGCCACCGACAAGGCCAAGGCCGAGCGCGATGGGAGCGGGAAGGAAGCCGCCGCCGACAAGCGCCAGCTCGGCGAGCTGCAGGGGACCATCGCCGAGCTCACGTCGGAAGTCGAGCGCCTCAAGAAGACACTGTTCGAGGTCGAGAGCGAGAACCTCGCGCGCCGCCAGAAGCGCGCGCGCCCCGATAAGCTGCGCGGGACCACCATCCGCAAGGAAACCCCGCTCGGCACCATGTTCGTCAACATCACCGAGGACGATCGCGGGCAGCCGTTCGAAGTCTTCGTGACGTTAGGCAAGGCCGGCGGAAGCGCCATGGCCGACGCCGAGGCCATGGGGCGCCTGATTTCGCTCGCGCTGCGCTCCGGCATCCCGATCATGGAAGTGCACCGCCAGCTGCGCGGCATCTCCTCCGATCGCGCGGTCGGTCTCGGGCCGAATAAGATCCTCTCCGTGCCCGATGCCATCGGCATCGCGCTGCACGAGTGGTTCCAGGACAAGCAGGGAGTGCAGCAGGAGCTCATCAATCACCCGCCCGTCGGTGGGCCGCCGGCCCGCGAGCAGATCACCGTTGCGAAGCCGGTGCCGGTTGCTAACGGTGCGCAGATGGAGCTGGCGGCGCTCGAGGATCAGATGGCGAAGTCGTTCATTGGGACTTGCCCGGACTGTGGGTCACAGCTCGAATTCGCCGAAGGGTGTGTGAAGTGTCATGTGTGTGGGTTTAGTGAGTGTGGGTGAGCGAGATAGCGCGGATGGCTTGCGCAGAAGCGCCTTAACTCATGGCGGTGGGGTCTCATGACGGCCGCCGAACGAGCGTGATTCGTGGCAATGGAACGCCGCCGACCAGATTGCGGTCGGCGGCGTTCGTCCTATCTGGCTCTGTCGATCGCAAACCGTGCTGCGGTCCCATACTCGTGTGCGCAGAAACAACAGGTGAAGGGCCGACCCGACTCGCGTGCGATCAGTCATCGTTCGCCATTCGCCAGCTACCCATTTCAACCACGAGACAGCGGATCGCATACGAGCAGCACCTGATCCCCGTCGAACGCATGCGCGCCAGCAGGTGTCACGGCAAGCGTTGATAGTGCGACAACCGGGGAGCTTCAACAGGCCAATGCGTAGCTTGATCGATTGCGCGCATAACAACGACTCGCACAGCTGATCGCGCGGAGCCACGACTTGGAGACCGGGAACGAACAGCCCATGCTTCGCGTCGGAGAGAGGTAGGCGTGCCTCGCGCTTCACGTCCGCAATCTCGATGGGTCGCTTCGGCGGCGGATCCTGAAGCCCAGCGCTCAGACTGGGGGGAGCCCATCGGGCCGATTCTTATTCGGGTGCTCAGATCGTTCGACGAAGAACGACTCGAGTACGCTATAGAGGATCACGATGCAGAAGATCTCATCTCGTCCCGGAGCAGGGAACGGGAACTCGCGCTACGAACAACGGGAGAGATCTGCTCAAAGTTGACGCCGAACTAGCGCGCTTCCCGACTACTACTCTGTCGTGCGGATGCGAAGTTGGCGCTTCATCGAAGCACCTGAACCGGTGAGCGCCGCACGTCTGTGACCAAGCGGGTTATTGCGGTGTCATAGTAATATTACTAATATCCATGAGTGCTTCGCCGGAAGAATCACGAAAGCCCCTCTATTGGGTGAGTAGCTCCAAGAAGGATATGCAAGCGCTTCCGGAGGGAGTGAAGGACGTTTTCGGGAAGGCGTTACTTGATATTCAATACGGCGACATACCTGCTGGCGCGCGTCCATTTGGGGAAGGGGTCAGGCGAGAGGTCTGGAAACTGGTGGACGACGACGACGGCGACACATATCGAGCGGCGTACACCGTGCAATTCGACAAAGCAGTCTATGTGCTGGACGTGTTCATGAAGAAATCGAAGACTGGGATCGGCACCCCGAAGATGATTCGCGACCGAATCGCCCATCGATACGATCTCGCAAGAAAGCATTATGACGAGACTTACCTCAAGCCCAAGAAGACATGAGTCGCAAATTCGCGAATGCCGGTGAGGTCGAAACCAGTTCCGGAAATGTCTTCGAGGATCTTGGCGCCGCAAACGCTGAAGAGCGACTAGCCAAGGCACTGCTGTCCCGCACAATCCAGCAGGTCATCGCGCAGCGTGGTTGGAGCCAGGCGAAGGCCGCCAGGGAAATTGGCCTGGCTCAGTCCGACATGAGCGACGTCGTGCGCGGGAAGCTTGGCAAATTCAGTCTTGAGCGCCTTGAGTCAATCATCCTCGATCTCGACATGGACATACATATGCGAGTGTCCCCCAAAAAGCCGAGTGCCGCGCGAGGGCACGTGAGCGTTGAATTGGTGATCGCGTAACGGCAACGGAAGACGGGGCGACGAAATGGATGTGACCGCCGGACCGACGAGGTTCGGCGGTCTTTCATTCGAGGTCGTTCGGCAGTTACACCAGCTCTACCCTCAGCGTACGTCCGAGCGCTCGCGCCGCGCGCTGCAGCGTATCGAGCTGCACCTTACTGTTAGTTGGATCAAAGATGCGATCGACTTGCGTGCGGCTCGTTCCGATTCGCCGCGCCAGCTCGGTCTTGGCGATCCCGGACTTCCGCGCGGCTCTTTCGAACTGCCCAGCGAGCGCGCGCTTCTGGGCGAGACCGTGCACCTCGTCGCGAGTGCCGTCAGCTTCAAGGAGGGAATCGAGGGTGGTGCCTACGCGCCGTCTCGTCATGTCGTCACAGAACTGGTGAAGATCTCAAGCGCCTCGCGGACACTAGAGGGGAGTGTACCTTATACGGTACGCCCAGACAACCAGGCGTCGAGGAAGATGTGCGTCCTCGAAAACTTGGAAGCTTCGCCTGCTCCGATCACCTTGAGCACTACCCTTGCGCCCCCACCATTTGTTCTACATAGTAGTACTTATGCCAACCCCCTCCGTCGGTTCCCTCGAACTCGCCGCCCTCCTCGCCGTCGCTCGCCTCGGCGAAGACGCCTACGGACTCGCCGTCCGCGCCGACCTCTCCGAACGACTCGGACGCGAATACTCGGTCGGCGCGGTCTACACCACGCTCCAGCGCCTCGAGGACAAAGGGCTCCTCCGCTCGCGCGCGAGCGAGCCGCTCCCGGTGCGCGGAGGGCGCTCCCGCCGCCACTTCTCGGTCACCGCCGCCGGCGCGCGCGCGATCCGCGAAGCCGAGAGCAACGCCGCCGCGCTCTGGTCGGGCGTGGGGACCCCCATCAAGCCGAGGCTCGCATGACACACGATTCGAGTGAGCACGCGTCCGCGGCGCCTGACTCGTCCGCGGCCCGCGACGAAACGGCGGCGGCGATTCGGCGCGCCCGCGCATCGACGGCGGGGAGCCGGGCCGAACGCCTCCTCCTCGCGTTAGGCGCGGATCCGGACTTCCTCGACGGCGTCTTCGGCGACATCGCTGAGGAGGAGGCGGACCGCGCGCGGCACGACGGCGCCCCCGCCGCAGCGGCCTGGCGCACGCGCGAACTCCTCCGGTCGATGCCGCACCTGGTGCGGAGCGCGCTGCGGCACGGCGGCCCCAGGGCCTACATGCGCCTTGCCGCGGTGGCCGCCGTTGCGGTGCTCTCGATCTCGCTGGTCGCGGTCGCCTTCCTCCTCCGCCACGGCGCACCGGTGCGACTCGATCCCGGGATCGGCAACACGCTCGATGGCGTCATCATCAACAACCAACGCCCGGTCCAACTCCCCATCCGCGTCCTCGACAAGCGCGGCAATCTCCTCGATACCGACAGCGTGCACTTTACCTTCGCGTCGGGGATGCCGGTCACGATCCTGCCGAACGGCGTGATCACCTGCCACGCGCGCGGCGACACGCGTGTGCGCGCCACGCTCGGCGCGATCTCGACGATCCTGGACGTGCGCTGTCGTCCGGTCGACGACCTCACGGCGATCAATTTCATCAACTTCATCGAGGGCGATACGGCAGCACGTCCCCTCCCATTCGTGGCGACAGGGCGGGACGGATATCCGGTGATGCAGCTGCGTGGGTCGCTGCGCGTCTTTGATGACAAGGTTGCGGAGGTGCGGGGCGCGACGATTCGGGCGAAGGGCGCCGGCCAGACGCCGGTAATCGTGCAGATCGGCGAGCGCGAAGCACGCATGATGGCCGTGGTGCATGCGATAGTCCCGTCCTTCGATTCGCTGCGCGACAATCAGCGCGCGGTCGCGCGCCCGGTTCGCCTCGCACAGGGGGATACCCTCCGCTGGGCGCTCCCCGGCGGTTCGTTCTGGATCAAGTACCTCCCGCGTCACCAGGGCGATGCGCCACCCACGATCCGGGGGGAGGGCGACATCGGATGCATGCCAGGCGACGGGATCCACACCTATCGCATTCCGCCGTCGGAGTACGGCGCGTACTGCATCGTACCGCGCGGGGGTACGGCACGCGTTATGGTCGCGCACGGCGAGGTGGGGGCCGAATGGGTCGAGGGGGCGGTCGCGCTTCAGCGACTGGAGTTGCGGTAGCGTAACGCCGCGCGTTGATCGGCGCGCATCACCGCGCGCATCACCGCGCATCACCGCGCATCACCGCGCATCACCGCGCATCACCGCGCGCATCACCGCGCGTATCAATGCGCGCATGACCGTGCGTAGCACCGTGCGCTTCCGGGCGCGCGCAATTCTTTGCCTCGCCGTGCGCCTCGATCGCCGATCGGCGATCGCTGATGGCTCACGCGACTGCGAACTCAGGCGTGCGCGTCGCCCGGTATCGGGCTGTGCCGCATTGCGCGGTGTCACCCCGTCTCATTTACCGGACCTTCGCTTGACTTCGTGAGCCGCAACGCGGAGTGTTGCGCCTCGCCATGGCGCACCCACAACGCGTTCGTCAGGCGCACACGTCGCCACTCACGGCAGGGCATCGATGTTCGGCAAGGCATGGGGGAAGCGGTGGACCGAAACGCTGGCCTACCTCGACGGCGTCACCGCCACTGGACTTGTAGGGACGCACATCGCGTCGCTCGTCACCAGCGATGCCAAGAAGGAAGAACTTTCGAAGGAACTCTCCCTCGGCTGGCGCTCGGACGGCGAGGACGATCCGGGCTTCGACGCCAAGACCGACAAGCGCCACGCGCTCCGCGCGCTGCTCCTCTGCCAACGCTTCTACTACGGCGGTGACACGTGGGCGAAGTGCTCCGAAGCGTTCGGCAACTCGGAGACGGTCGGCGTCTATGCGACCGACCAGGATCTCTACAAGGACTGGAAGAAGCTCAGCCTCAACCACTGGAAGACGAAGACTGAGCGCGAGATCCAGCAGGGGATCCGGATGTTCGAGATTGTCCCCGGCGCGCGCGCGATCGACGTGCAGCAGGCGGCCTACAAGTCCAAGCCGAATCAGGTAGCGCTCCCCGGGAATCTCGAGATCTCGCGCGACGACACCGATACGGTGGGGATGGGGATCATCTGCTACGTCGGCGTACAGGGGTGGCTGGTGCGAAGCGGCGTCGTCTCGATGCGCTGGTTCGAGCAGAACTCGAGCCCGAACGGCAAGGTCGGTTGCGACCTCCTCTTCGGGCACGGTAACCTGGTGTGGGATAAGCCCATTGCCGCGACCGACCATCGTGACCTCAAGCGCGTGTGCAGGGCGGTGCAGGCCGGCTACGTCGTGCACATCTGGAGCCCAGCCAACAACAACTGGAACGGGCACTGGGTGATCGCCAACGGCGACGGGACGATCTGCGGGGTGAACAACGGCGAGATCCTCCCTGAGAACTCGGCGAGCGGGCGAGGGGTCAAGAAGGAATACACGAACTTCAGCACCCTCTACGAACAGTTTGTCGGATACAGCAACGAGTGGACCGACTCGTCGAGCGGGAAGGACGTGAAGAAGCGGACGAGGGCGTGCATGGCCGTCTTCGACCCCATGACGCTTCCCAACCGGATCTGACGAGGGGCGCGCAGGTGCAAGAGGGCGAATCGCTCGCGCACATCGCGCCGGAATTCCGGGGCGATGTCGCCAGGCTTCCGTTGCCGCTGCGACGCTTGCTGGATGACGAACTCGCGGCCGGGAATTCGATCCTGTCGGTGGGGCACTCGCACCCCGCGCCCCCCATCGGGGCGTTCATCATGCTCGCGCAACCGGTCACGACGCGCGCGCGCAAGAGCGACGAGGAGCTTCGCTTCATCGAGCGGAACAGCTCGATCTATCGCGGTGAGTTCAGCGACGGGGATCGCAACTTCTTCATCCTCGAAGCGCCCGGAGCTGCGCCCGACGAGCCCGACATGGATGCGATTCGCGCTGGCGTGCACCCACAATCGACAAACCCATTGCAGCAATCGTCGCGGGAGGAGCCCGATTCACCACGCAAGCGTTTCGACCGCAGCCGCGTGATGGACTACGAGAAGTGGCACGACGGCATCGGCTACGACCTCGAATCGCTTGGCGAGATGACGGAGGCGGAGCGCGCCGACGTTGTCCGGTCGCTCACCCCGCCAGCGGGGTGGCGCGATGTGGAGGCGCTCGCGGCGATCGACAGCGACGAGACGCGAGAGGCGCTCCGCCGCGCGGGAGAGCGTGGATCGAACGAGGTGCGCATGGCGGTGATCCAGTACGCACCGCACGTGCTGGAAGGCGACGTACGCACCGACGCGCTCGTACGCACGCTCAAGTGGGGGCGGCTGATGGAAGGCCTCGGCGCTGCGCTGGAGCAGGCGGTGAACTTCCACCCCCCGCGCGTCCTTGCGACGCTCTGGCGCGGGCTTGCGGAGCGCCCGGGCGACATTGCCTACAATTTTGCAGCGACATTGGCTGTGATCTACGGCAAGATCGAGTCGAGCGCCGACTGGACCTACCGCCCGCTCTTCCTGCGCTTCAACTCCGACGACGGTGCCGAGCGGCGCGCCGCGCGAGAGGAGCTGGCGGCGCTCCTGGGGGTTTCCTCCGACACCGCGAACCCGCCGCCCGAGTGAGCGGCGGGAGCGCGCTTCCCTGTCTCAGAAGACCAACGACTGCGTGCCGGGCTTGAGTGCGCGCGTCACGCCGCGCCAGGTGAAGGTGCCGGATACGCCGGGTGGGAGCGTCACCTGCGCGCTCAACCCGGTGGCGCCGCGGCGCTCCAATCGTACCGCGAGATCGCCCGACGGGTGCGGGAGGCTACCCTCGGCACGCTTGAGCGGGCCGAGGGCGGGAGTGATTGACACCGTGCGGAACCCCGGACTCGCCGGGCGAACGCCGAGCACTGTTGCTATCAGTCCGTAGTTTGGGTGCGCGGCCCACGCGTGCGTGTCGGAGCGGGTGGGTTCGGGTTGCTCAGGGGTCGAGGTGAGCCCCATAGCGAGCATCTCCTTCCACGGGGCGAGCTGCTCGACGTAGCGGTCGGCGAGGCCGGCGGCGCGCAGCGCCTCGAGGACGTAGAAGGAGAAGTAGTACGATGCCTTGGTGAGTGTCGTGTCGGCGAGGACGCGCTCCATCACGCCGCGCCTTGCGGCTGGCGGGACGGCGCCGGTGAGGATCGCGAGGACATTCGTCTGTTGGCTGTAGGCGGCGGTGTCGGGGGCGTCGCGATACAGGCCGCGTGCGGCGTCCCATGTGCGCGTTCGCAAGGTGCGCAGCATCGCGTTGGCGCGCTCACGGTAGGCGGCGCCGGCGCCGCGCAGTCCGACGCTGTCCTCCAGCTCGGCGGCGCGCTGCAGCGCGTAGACGTAGAGAAGCGAGATGGTCGTCGTGTGTCCGTTCACCGCGCCGGGCGGCACGCCGCCATCCCATGGGGGAGTCCAGTCGACATAGTTCCAGTACGGCATCCCACCGAGCATCCCGGTGGCGTCGACGTAGCGCTGGTACCAGTCGAGGATGCCGCGCACGCCGGCGAGCTTCTCTCGAACGAACGCGTCGTCGCGGCGGTGCATGAAGTAGTCGTGCACCATCGCGACGTGAATCAGCGAGAACGGCGGTATCTCCTGCCGGATCGCCGACGGGTAGCGACTCGCGGTGATCCCCTCGGGGATGCGCGAGAGGTCGAAGTGCTCGATCGCCTGGCGCATGAGGCGATCGTCGCCCGCAACGTAGAGGGAGATGAGCGACTGCACGCGCGTATCGCCCACGTATTGCAGCTGCTCCCAGTACGGCGTGTCCATGTACGTCTCGAAGGCGCCGATGCGCGCGCCGTTCCAGTTCATGCGCCACATGTCGGCGAGCCACGGAAGGTCCGACGTGAAACGCGCGCGCTCGACGAACGGATACGCGGTAAAGATCCCGTGCAGGTCATGTATGGTGAGCGGCTCATCGCCCGTGGTGATGTCGAGCTGGATGTAGCGGAACGATCGCCAGTAGAGCGTCTGGTAGCGCTGGTGCGAACCGCCGCCGGGGAGGATCACGTCGTGCACGCCGCGCACGGTGCGCCCCGCGATCGAATCGCGATTTCCCTTGCGCCTGAGCGAATCCACCAGCGCCTCGGCGTACGTCAGGCGTACGGTGCTCCCCGCGCCCTGGCTCGTTTCGATAACCGGATAGGCGTTCGTCGTGTGCGACTGGTCGAGGAGGAGGGATGCGGTCGCGTGCGCGGGAATCACGAGATCGCCCGCGCCGCGGAGAAAGGCGCCATCGGTCGAAGCGCCGGTTGCGCGCCTGACGAGTGCGAGACGCTGTTCCGTTTCCTCCATCGGCGGAATCGAGCGCGGCTCGAGCTGCCAGCCGGACATCTCACCCGAGCCACCGGGCGGGACGGCGCGCCGCTTGGCGCGTCCGACGACGGCGCCACCGCCCCCGCCAAGGAAGGCGGAGAGCGGCGCCTGCGCGTTAGGCGTCGACGAGGCGGCATCGGAGAGCCATCGTCCGTCGTCGAAGTCCGGACGCTCCCATCCCCAGGGATACCGCGCTCCGCTGATCGAATCGCCCGGCGGGGCGGCATAGTAGTCGCCCATGCTCGCCGACGTGATGATGATGGGCGCGTACGCCGAGTCGAGGAGGAGCTTCCAACCTGCGCCGGTATTTACCAGTCCACCCTCTGTGGCGCTGTTTCCCTGCATGAGAAATCCGGTGCGGTGGCTATGCTGCGCCACGGGGCGCGCGGCTCCCCAATTCCAGACGAGTGCGGCGAGGACGTTGCGCCCCGCGCGCAGGTGGGGCGCGAGGTCGATCGTCTCGTAACGCCAGTGATCGACGTCGGAGCGCTGCGGGCCGCTCGAGACCTGCGTGCCGTTGACAAACAATCGGTAGCGATTGTCGGCAGAGACGTGTACGACGAAGTGCGCCGGGACGGACTGCAGGTCGAAGCCTCGCCGCGCGTGGAAGACGGCGAAGGAGTCGCCGGGAATCCCCGGAGGAGCGATCCAGCGGGCGATGGGAGCGCCGTCGAAGATGCCGGGTGCCTGCGCAGCAACTGGCGCGCCGAGCAGCGTCAGTGCAGCCGCCAGCAGGAGTGCGCGCGCCGGTCGTGCATTGAACTCCTGCCGAAGGTCGCTCATAGCGCGCGCCTGGCGCCTAACGCGATAGGCGTTCCCACGCAGACGACGATGATCGCCGCCGCCGTCGCTGCCTGCGACAGGTTGAACGGTGGTGGCGGCCCGATGCGTGTGAGCGGCACGAGGACACGCGTCATCATCGCCCACACGAAGACGCCATAGAGCGGACCGACGATCCAGGGCGACGCACGCAGCGCACGCAGGCGCGACGCGGCGATGAAGAAGGCGATGGTCCATCCCATCGCGATCCCGTAGTGCATCAGGAGACCGATCACGACGGTCCCGGCGCCTCCCGCGCGCGCATCGGGGCCGAGGAGCGCGCTTGCGACGTAGCGCCAAACTCCCGCAGGAGAGTTGCCGGTGCGCAGATAGAACTGGACGCTGGCAGCCGTCGCGTCGAGCGTCCCCGCGACGAGTCCGGTCGTGAGCGCGATGCGTCGAACGGGAGACGGAGTCGAGTCGGTCATGGGCGTCATCGACGCGGGTGAGCGAGGAGGCGCGCGGAGAATAGCGCCAGCTCGCGGCGCTGAATCTCGGATAGGCTCACCAGCGTGGCAAGCGAGTTGGCCGCTCTTTCGTGCGCGCAAAAAAAGCGGGACGTCTCGACAGAGACGTCCCGCGGAGCGCGCCGCAGAGGTGCTCGGCGGAGCGATGCGCACGGCGGGCATCTGCGGATGCCCGCCGCGAATCAGGCGGCATCGCCTTCGAGCGCGCGCTGCAGGAGCGACTCCCACATCGAGTCGACCGCCGCGATGGCGTCGGTGGCCACCGGAGCATTGCCGAGTCGGTTGCTCAGGCGGTGCCGGTTGCGCAGGTAGTACTTCTCGTAGCGCACGCGGGCACGATCGGGAGTGAGGTGCTTGGCGTACCAGGAGGCGACGAGCGTCAACGTCTCCTCGTTCCAGTCCTTGGCGGGAAGGGAGCCTTCCTCGAAGCGCAGGACGACGCTCCAGTGCTTGGCGCGGAGCTCATTTGCGACGGTGCTTTGCAGAAACATGAGTGACCTCCTCGTCGGTGATGCCGTTCCCGGAGCGATGCGGCTACACGGTTGGCCGCGCGGCGGCCCACGTGTGCAGCGATGTCAAGAATCGAGTGCGATCCAGTCGGGTGCGGACGTGCTGTTTCAGGGGCAGACACCAAGAACGCGGGCAGACACAAGGAGATGAGTAGCGATCCATTCCCAAGTATCGCCCGCGCGATGGATGCTGCGGGGCTGTATGGTGCTGCGGGATCGCTGAGCGCGATCCAGAACCTGTGTACGGTCGTGCGATGGGAGGCGGCGCGCGTTGGCGCTCGCTCACCGAGATGGGAGTACTGACCGCTGGGCGCGATGTCCTCACGCGACCCGACGTACTCACATTGCACTATAACACCTTTGTGGCTTCCTCACCACCCTTTTGCGGGCACATCGGGAAAATGTCACAAAGCTGATAGGGGACAGAAGACGAGAAGACGAGAAGACGAGAGGGGACGGCGGTGGCTTTGTAGCCGTCGCTAGCTTTCTGCATGGACAACGTGACTCATGCGCTCGCGGGGGCGCTCCTCGCGGCGGCGGCCTGTCAGCAGCGAGATCGTCTCGAGGGAGAAGCGCCGCGGAGCTTTCGCCGAGCGGCGTTTATCGCGGGTGTCGTAACCGCTGAGCTGCCCGACGCCGACCTCGCCTACGCCGGCGCGCCGATGGGGATGGGGAACCTGGGATACCTCCTGCACCATCGAGGGCACACCCATACCATCGTCTTCGCGATCGCCGGCGCACTGCTGATATGGCTCGTGATCCTTGCGCTGCAGCGCGACCTGCGTCGCCCCCCCGACGCGCGACTCCTCCTTCTGCTTTCCCTCGCTGGAACGTTGTCGCACATCGCGCTCGACTACACGAACAGTTACGGTGTGCATCCGTTCTGGCCGGTCGACGAGCGCTGGTTCTACGGTGATGCGGTCTTCATCGTCGAGCCGTGGTTCTGGATCATCGCGCTTCCGCCGCTCTTCTTCCTCGCGCGGCGCACCCTGTGGCGCGTGCTGAGTGCGGTGCTGCTCGCCATCATCCTCGCGGCGTCGTGGCGGGTCGCGATGGTCGGGAGCGGCGTCGCGTTGGTGCTCACGATCGCAGCGGCGGGGTGGACCGTGGCGTCGTGGCGGATGTCACCTCGCGCGCGAGTCGCGGGAGCGCTCGCGGCATGGTCGGCGTGCGAGCTGACGTTCTTCCTCACCTCGGCGGCGGCGCGCGCGACGGTGCGCGAGCAGGTAGGGAGCGCGTATCGCGACGTCGCGCTCTCTCCCGCTCCGGGCAATCCGTTCTGTCACTCGGCGATCCTCGCGCGCGTCGATGGCGATGCGTACAGCGCCAATCGCGCGACGATCGCGGCGTTCCCAGCGCTCGTGGGGCAGGGAGTCTGCGAACAGGGACGCACGGGGCGCGTTGCCGGGAGCGACGAGCGCTCCATTCAGTGGGAGGAGCATTTCCGCGCCCCCGTCGCGGATCTGCGTGCGCTGGCAGCCTCGGACTGCACGGCAGCGGCGGCGCTTCGCTTCATCCGCATTCCGAAGTGGGAACGCTTCGACGACGGATCGCTCGTGGTCTCCGATCTTCGCTTCGGTGACGGCGACGGGAATTTCGCCTCGGTGCGGACGACGCCTGGCATGGCCTGCCCAGGTCACGTCCCGGACTGGGAATTCCCGCGACGGGACCTGCTCAACGCCGGTTCGTAGGGGAGCGTTTCACTGTCGTCTGGCGCGTCCGGTCGTTGCACGCGAACGTAGGGGCGCCTTCTTCCGTTGGGTGACGAGAACCGTGTGCCTCCATTCATGATCCTTCGCGCGAAGACTTCGCACCGGTCTCGGAGTGTGGGGACGAGCAGGTGTGGCGGCGAGACGGGTGTCGCGAGGGATGCAGGGAGCACGGTCGCTGTCACGCTGCACGCGTTGGCGTGGCTCGCGGCATGCTTCACGGTGTTAGGTATCGCGACGGGACGACCGGTGCATGCGCAATCCGCCCCGTCGCGCGAGATGAGCGGGCGGGCGATCTATGCCGCCGCCTGTCAGGGGTGCCACGCCCCCGACGGACGCGGGATGCCACGGACACAGGTGGGCTTTGCCGACGTCCTCCCCGATTTCACCGATTGCTCGTACGCTTCGCGCGAGGCCGCGCAGGACTGGGAGACGATCGTTCGCGAGGGGGGACCCGTTCGGCGCTTCTCGCGTCGCATGCCGTCGTTTGGGGGGGCATTGAGCCCCGAGCAGATCGCTCGGGTGGTCGCATATGTCCAATCGCTATGCACCGATGCGAGCTGGCCGCGCGGTGAGCTCAACCTCCCGCGGACGATGTCGGTGGAGAAGGCCTTCCCCGAGGACGAATTCGTCTTCACGTCGTCGTGGGGGGGCACGCGCGGGGCACACGTCTCGACCAACGAGTTCTTCTTCGAGAAGCGCATCGGCGCGCGCACGCAGTGGGAACTCGTGGTCCCGATGATCACGCAGCAGCGCGCCGCAAGCGACGGTGGCGGGTGGAGCACGCCGCACCTGGGGGACATGGAGCTGGCCATCAAGCGCGACGTGCATCACTCGTCGTCGACGATCCTCTCGCTCGGCGGCGAGCTTCTCGTCCCGAGCGGCGATCGCAAGGCGGGATACGGCGGCGGGACCTGGGTGATCGAGCCGTATCTCCTGTCGGGGGCGGCGCTCCCGTCCAACTCCTTTTTTCAGATGCAGAGCGGGATCGAACTCCCGACGAATCTCGCGCGCGCCGAGCGTGAGTGGTATGCGCGCGGGGCGCTCGGGACGACGTGGATTGTCGGTGGGCGCACGGTGAGCCCGATGGTGGAGGGGAGCGTGTCGCGTGCGTTCGAGGGAGGGGAGGGGGCGTCGTACGACTGGACGCCGCAGGTGCAAGTGAGCCTCAGCCGGCGACGACACATCCTCGGGAGCGTGGGCGTACGGATGCCCATCACCGATCGCGCGACGCGGAACAAGGAATTCCTCGCTTACTTCCTGTGGGACTGGTTCGACGGCCCGCTGCTGGGGGCGTGGTGATGCGTGCGCGCCGCGTGACGGTCGCCGGTGTGGTGCTGCTGGCGCTGGGGATGGTTTGGGGTCCGGTCGAGGGAGCGTGGGGATTTTCGCCGTCGGCGTTGGCGCATCGCTTGGCCCCGCGCCTCTTCCAGACCTCCGACGGATGCATGGCGTGCCACAACGGACTCCTCACGCAGGGCGGAGAGGACGTCTCGATCGGGACGGCGTGGCGGGCGACGATGATGGCGAATTCGGCGCGCGATCCGTACTGGCAGGCGTCGGTGCGTCGCGAGGTGCTCGACCATCCGACGCTTCGCACCGAGATCGAGGACGAGTGCTCCAAATGCCACATGCCGATGATGCGCTACCAGGCGCACGTGGACGGCGGGGAAGGGCACGTGTTCGCGAACCTCCCGATCGACAACGAGGGGGACGAGGAGCACTCGCTTGCGGCTGACGGCGTGTCGTGCACGCTCTGCCACCAGGTTCTCCCCACGGGGCTCGGGACGCGCGAGAGTTTCGTCGGCGGCTTCGCCATCGAGCAGACGACAGCGCAGGGGGAGCGACCGGTCTACGGGCCGTATCGGGTCGACGACGGGCGGCGACGGATCATGCACTCGTCGTCGGGCTACGTCCCGACTCAGGCGGAGCACTTGCGGTCGTCCGAGGTCTGTGCGACGTGTCACACGCTGTATACCACGGCGCACGACTCGACCGGCGCCGCGCTGGCGACGCTTCCCGAGCAGGTCCCGTATCTCGAGTGGAAGCGCAGCCGCTACGCCGACGCCGTCAGCTGCCAGCGCTGCCACATGCCGGTCGCCCGGGGAACGCTCGGGATCGCCAGCGTGTGGGGCGAGGCGCGCGACTCGCTCTCGCGCCACGACTTCCGTGGCGGGAACTTCTTCATGCTGCGAATGCTCAACCGGCATCGCGGGGAGCTGGGCGTACGCGCACTCCCGCAGGAGCTGGACGGCGCGGCACTACGCACCGAGCAGCACCTGGCGACGGAGACCGCACAGGTGGCGATCGACAGCAGCTGGATCGACGGCGCTCGCCTGCGCGTCGACGTGTCGGTGCGCAACCTCGGAGGACACAAACTTCCGACAGCGTATCCCTCGCGGCGCGTCTGGCTCCACGTGCAGGTTCGCGACGGGCGCGGCGCGCTCGTATTCGAGAGCGGCGCGCCGCGTGCGGATGGCTCGATCGCCGGGAACGACAACGATGCGAATGCCGAGTCGTTCGAGCCGCACTATCGCACGATCGACGCGCCGGACCAGGTGCAGATCTACGAGTCGATCATGGCCGATGCGCGCGGTCGTCCCACGACGGGGCTTCTCTCGGCCGTGCGATACGTGAAGGACAATCGCCTCCTCCCGGAGGGCTTCGCGAAACGAGGAGCGCCAGATGACGTGGCGGTGCGCGGTGACGCGACCAACGATCCGGATTTTGAGGGGGGAGGCGATCGCATCGAGTACGCGGTCGACGTGGGGAGCGCGCTTCCTCCATTCGCGGTGAGCGCGACGCTCCGCTTCCAGCCGATCGCCTTCCGGTGGGCGCACAACCTGGCGTTGCAGCCGAGCGAGGAGGGAGAACGATTCGGTCGCTACTACGAGGGGATGGCGGCTGCGGCCTCGACCCCGCTCGCGACGGCGACCGCGCGCGTATCGCGCTGAGTCGCGCGCAATGCGCCGAGACGCGCGTAATGCGCTGAGCGGTGCGTGCGCGCGCTCAAGCGCGACGGAGAGATTCCTTCGCGGGTGCAATGGCCCGCGGAGAGCGCGCTCCTATCTTTGAAGGCTCAACGACCACCGAGAGGTTCCGTGGCGCCACGACTTCTTCCCCTGCGCACGCCGTCGCTCGAGCGCGGGGCCTTCCTGGTCCTCCTGGGCATCCTGACGGTCGCCTTCATCGGGCTCCTGCTCCCCTTCTTTGGAGCGATCCTGTGGGCGGTGGCGCTGGCGATGCTCTTTCATCCGCTGTATCGCCGGCTGGGCGGCTGGAAGCAGAAGCGCCGGAACGTGGCGGCCGTCCTCACGGTGCTCATCGTCCTGGTCTCCGTCGTGTTGCCGCTGACGATCGTCGGAATCGTGTTGGTGCAGGACCTCCTCGAGCTCACCACGCGCATTCGCAGCGGCGCGATCGACTTTGCCGCGATCTTCCAGCGGATGACAGCTTCGGCCCCACGCTGGATCGTCGACCTGCTGCAGCGCACTGGACTCGGCGATCCGGCCGCGGTGCAGGAGCGGCTGCAATCGATGGCGGCGAACGGGAGCCAGGAGTTGGCCACCGGGGCGCTGAGCGTCGGGCAGAACACGCTGTCGTTCCTGCTCAGCTGTGGCGTGATGTTGTACCTCCTCTTCTTCCTGCTGCGCGACGGGCGAAAGCTGTCGGCGGGGATTCGGCGCGCGATGCCGTTGGCGCGCCCGCAGGCGCACCAGCTCCTCAACCGGCTCACGATCGTGACGCGCGCCACGGTCAAGGGGAACGTCATCGTCGCGGCGGTGCAGGGGGCGCTGGGCGGAGTGGCACTCGCGGTACTCGGTGTGCAGGGGGCGCTCCTCTGGGGAGTGCTGATGGCGATCTTCTCGCTCCTCCCGGCGATCGGAGCGGCGATCATCTGGGGACCGGCGGCGGTCTACCTGTTCGCGACCGGCGCCGTCTGGAAGAGCATTGCGCTCGTCCTGTTTGGCACGCTGATCGTGGGATCGGTCGACAACGTGCTGCGCCCGGTGCTCGTCGGTCGGGACACCAAGATGCCCGACTACATGGTCCTGCTGTCGACGATTGGAGGGATCGCGATCATCGGGATCAACGGCTTCGTGGTCGGGCCGGTCATCGCGGCGTTGTTCATCACGGGGTGGGAGCTGTTCGCGGCCTCGCGGGCCGTCCCGGCGCGCGGCGCCGAGGGCACGGATGAGACTCCTGTCATCGCCGGCGGGCACGACGGCTGACACGGCAAAGCAGGGCGGGAGAGCGCGAGGCGTGACGGGAGGGGGCGAAAGCCCCCTGTTACGGTAGCGGAGCGGATGTGCTATCGTAGGGGTGCCACCCCCGCCGACTCCGTCCCGTCGCCCGTGACCGTGACAGCCTCTCCCTCGACGCTTCGCGAGACCGACCGTGCCGTCCATTCCGGGGGTGGCACGTCGTCGTTTGTCTCGCGCGCGCAGGGCGTCGTCCTCCTCCTCGCGCTTGTCGCCTGCCAGAGCGACGCGCCGCTCGCCACGTCGCGCGTGAGCCCGCGTGTGGGAAACCAGATCGTCTTCTCGACGGCGCGTGCAGGGGCGTTCGACCTCTACGTCATGAATGCAGACGGGAGCGGGCAGCGATCGCTCACCAGCGCGGCGCAGGGGAATCAGCACGGGGACTACTCGCCGAGCGGGTTCGACGTCGCCTTCATGTCCAACCGAACCGGGACGTATCAGGTGTATGTGGTAGGGACGACTGGGACCGGGCTCGTGCAGCTGACGAATGGCGCGGGGGCGAATGGATACCCTCGCTGGTCGCCGGATGGGGCGCGCGTCCTCTTCACGTCGTCGCGCGACCGCGACTTCGAGCTGTACGTCATGCGCGCTGACGGGAGCGACCAGCGGCGACTCACCGATAATCCTGCCGATGATTTCGCCGGGGCATGGTCACCCGACGGGGGGCACATCGCCTTCGTCTCGGACAGGACTGGCGCGCGGGAGATCTACGTGATGCGCGCCGACGGGAGCGATGTGACGCGCCTGACGTTCGACGGGACAGAGAAGGGGCCGCGCGTGGTCTGGTCACCGGACGGGACGAGGATCGCGTTCCATGCCTACATCGGAACGACATCCGACGTCTTCGTGATGAACGCCGATGGATCGGGGCGCACGGCGCTGACGACGAACCCGGGCAACGATCGGTATCCGGTATGGTCTCCGGATGGGACGCGCATCGCCTTCAGCAGCGACCGCGACGGCGACGACGAGATTTACCTGGTGAACGTGGATGGAACGGGGGTCGAGCGCCTGACGAGGAGTCCGGGTCCCGACCTCCCCGACGCCTGGCTGCGATAGCGCCGCGTCAGCCGCCGTGCATCTGCAGGATGCGCCAGCGGCCGTCCTCGTCGCGTGACAGTACCAGCGTACGATTGCGCACGGTGCCCGCTGCATCGAACTCGTAGGCGATGACGGCCACGCGCTCTGCGGGGAAGTCGATGCGCACGTTGCGCACGAGCATGTGCAGGTACGGCGGTCCACTGCGTTCGGCGCGCATCTCGGCGAAGTAGCGCATGAAGCGCGCGAGCACGGCGCTGCGCCCGTCGAGGCGGTGCGGCGTATCGGCGAAGGGGAGGATCGCGCTCGCGTCGTCTCGCCAATGCGCGCTGAAGCGCGCCGAATCAAGGGCATTGAAGTCGGCGATGAAGCGGTCGAGCGTGGCGCGAACGGCGGCGCTGTCGGCAGCAGCGGGAACGTGACGGGGCGCGACGTTGCTCGCGATGGGCGCAGGCCTGTCCGAACTTTGCGCTTCGTCGCCACCATGCGGACGCGCGCAGGCTGCGAGTAGCGAAGCGGCGATAAGGGAGGCGATGCAGCGACGTACCGCGTTCATGAGGAAACGAAGGTGTGAGAGCGAGCGCGTGGGCGCCGCGTGACGAAGCGGGAACGCAAGGTAGTACGCGGGGGCGAACCATCGCCGGGTGTGCGTCGGACGCGGTATCTTGCCGCCGTGACTTCCCCCTCGACGCGGCATCCGCTGGCTCGCCTCATCGCGTTCGCACGCCCATATCGGCGCAACGTGATCCTGGCGAGCCTCTACTCGGTCCTGAACAAGTTCTTCGACGTCCTCCCCGAGTTGCTGATCGGGGTCGCCGTCGACGTGGTCGTCAACCGTCGCGCATCGTTCCTGGCGCGGCAGGGGATCGATGATCCGATGCAGCAGCTCCTGCTGCTGGTGGCGATCACCGCCGTGGTGTGGATGTGCGAGTCGTTCTTCGAGTATCAGTACGCGCTCAAGTGGCGCGGGCTCGCGCAGGACCTGCAGCACGACCTTCGTCAGGCGGCGTATACGCACATCCAGGCGCTCCCGCCGGCGTTCATCGAGCGGGAGCGGAGCGGGCGCCTGATGGCGCTCCTCAACGAAGACGTGAACCAGGTGGAGCGCTTTCTCAATACCGGGGCCAACGACCTGATCCAGGTCGTTTGCTCGTCGCTGATGGTCGGCGCCGTGTTCTTTGCGGTCACGGCGAATCTCGCGGTGCTCGCACTCCTCCCGATCCCGCTGATCCTGTTCGGCGCGTTCTGGTTCCAGCGGCGCCTCGCTCCTCGTTATGCAGCGGTGCGCGAGTCGGCGGCGACGCTCTCCGCGCGGCTGAACAACAACCTGTTCGGGATGGCGACGATCCAGGCGTACACGGCCGAGCGCTTCGAGGCGCAGCACCTGCAGGATGCCTCGGATGTGTTCCGCCAGCGCAACGCCGATGCGATTCGCTTCTCGGCGGCGATCACGCCGGTGATCCGAATGGCGATCCTCGCCGGCTTCATCGCCACGCTGCTCTACGGCGGGATCCTCGCACTGCGCGGTTCGATCGGCGTGGGGAGCTACTCGGCACTCGTGTACCTCACGCAGCGATTGCTCTGGCCATTGACGCGCCTCGCCGACATGACGGACCTGTACAACCGGGCGATGGCGTCGGTGCACCGGATCATGGACCTCCTCGACACGCCGGCGCCGGAAGTGCCTAGTGCGCAATTGCCGGGCGATCCGCACGCGCCGACCGCGCTCCGGTTCGAGAACGTCTCCTTCTCGTACGATGGGCGTCCGGCGCTCACCGGCGTGTCGTTCGACGTGGCGCCGTGCAGCACCGTCGCGCTGGTCGGCGCGACTGGGGGCGGGAAGAGCACGATCCTCAAGCTGTTGATGCGATTCCTCGATGCCGACGGCGGGCGAATCCTTATCGATGACGCCGACATCACATCGTTTGCCCCCGACTCGCTGCGTCGCCGCATCGGGTACGTCGCGCAGGAGCCTTTCCTCACCGATGGTACGATCGCCGAGAACATCGCGTATGGCGAGCGCGCGCCCGACATGCGAGCGGTGGAGCGTGCGGCGCGCGCGGCGGAGATTCACGAGTTCATCGCCGCACTCCCCGGACGATACGAGAGCCGAGTGGGGGAGCGCGGGACACAGCTCTCGGGAGGGCAACGGCAGCGCATCGCGTTGGCGCGTGCCTTCTATCGCGAGCCGTCGATCCTCGTGCTCGACGAGGCCACGTCGGCGGTGGACAACGAGACCGAAGCAGCGATCCAGCGCTCGCTCGCGCGAGTTGCCGAGGAGCGCGCGCTCACCACGCTCGTCGTGGCGCACCGGCTGTCGACCGTGCGCACGGCAGACTGCATCCATGTGATGGACGGCGGGCGGCTCGTGGAGAGCGGGACGCACGATGCGCTCGTCCAGCGGGACGGCGTGTACGCCGCGCTCTGGCGCCTGCAGACGGGGGAGTAGCGGGGAGAAGCTGCGTGCGCGGTGTCGACGTACGTCGTGGGGAGCGGGTGCATCGACTAGTTTGTGACTGCGCGACCCGCGGCCGACGAACGCCGCTTGCCTCCGGTCCTTTCGACAAACGCGACGTGCTCGAACTCTCCTCCGTCCTGCTCGCGCTGACCGCGATTCTCGCCTTCATCAACTCGCGGTTCCTGCGCTATCCGCCGGCGATCGGGCTGCTGATCATCGCGTTGGTGAGCGCACTCCTCCTCAAGGGGGCCGGGTTGCTGGGCTGGGTGGACCTCATGCCGGTGATCCACTTCCTCGAGGCAGTCGACTTCGGCGATACGCTGCTCAACGGGATGCTCGGGCTTCTGTTGTTTGCCGCGGCGTTGCACCTGAACTTCAACGAGTTGCGAGCGCAGGGGGTGGCGGTCACGCTCCTGGCGACGGTGGCGACGGTGATCTGCGCGGCGCTTGTCGCGCTCGCACTCATACTGCTTGGCCCGGTCGCGGGCGTGCAGGTGCCGCTCCTGTGGGCGCTGGCCTTCGGCGTGCTCATCGCGCCGACCGATCCGATCGCGGTGGCGGCGCTGCTCAAGCGCGCGGGGGTACCGGGCGCCCTGCAAAAGGCGATTGCCGGCGAGTCGCTCTTCAATGACGGTGTGGGCGTCGTGCTCTTCCTGGTGGTGCTCACCGCGCTGCGCAGTGGCGACGCGCCGAGTGGTGCGGAGATCGCACGCCTGCTGGCGGTGGAGGTCGGGGGCGGGCTCGCCTTCGGCTTTGGCCTCGGCTGGTTAGGGGTGCAGCTGCTGCGGCAGATCGATGAGTACCAGACCGAGATCCTGATCACGCTGGCGTTGGCGTTCGGCGGCTTCACGCTCGCCCGTCACCTGCACGTCTCGGGGGTGTTGGGGATGGTGGTGCTTGGGCTCATGATCGGGCGTCAGGGGGGCGACGACGTGATCTCGGCGCGGACGAAGCACCGGCTCGACGACTTCTGGGAGTTGATCGACGAGTTCCTCAACGCCGCGCTGTTCGTGCTGATCGGCGTGGAGATCCTGGTGATCGACTTGCAGCCGACGGCGCTGCTGCTGGGCATGCTGCTCATCCCGGTCGTGCTGGCGGCGCGTTGGCTCTCCGTTGTTGGAGCGCTGGCGCCGGTGCGGCGGCGGCTGGGGTGGCCGGCGGGGAGCGTCGCGTTACTCACCTGGGCCGGCGTGCGCGGAGGGATCTCGATTGCGCTGGCACTCTCGCTCCCGGCCGATCCGCTTCGGACGACACTCCTCGCGGCGGCCTATGTGCTCGTCTGCTTCTCCATCCTGGTGCAGGGACTCAGTGTAGGGAGCGTGTCGAAGCACGTGCTTTCGGTTCCGGCGAAGGCGGAAGCGACTTGAGGCGGCTTCGGAAGGACTGGAAATCTCGAGAGTCCTTCGTTAGGCCGCGGAGCTGGCTGGCTGGATAGCGGGCGATCAGCGCCTTGGTGGCGGCGATGCGATCCTCTTCCATCGGGTGCGTGGCGAAGAAGGCGTCGAGCGCGCCGGGGTTGCTCTGCCGCTCGTTGAGGAGGATCTGGAACATCTCGGGGATGCCATTCGGGTCGATCCCCGCCTTGACGGTCGTCTTCACTCCCTCGGCGTCGGCTTCGGACTCGTCGGTGCGGCTGAACTTGGCGAAGAGTGCAGAGCCGCCGACGTTGATGGCCGCCTGTGTCGCGCCGCTGTTGCAGACGTTGGTGAGGGTGCACAGGACGGCGAGTCCGGTGTTCGCTCCCTGCGCCTGCTGCATCTGTTCGACCGAATGTCGCTTGGTGACGTGTCCGATCTCGTGCGCGAGGACGCCGGCGAGCTCGCTCATGTTCTGGGCGCGCTCGATGAGGCCACGGTTCACGTAGACCCAACCGCCGGGAACGGCGAAGGCGTTGACCTCGCGGGAGTCGACAACGGTGAAGTGCCAGGCGAGGCCGCGCGTGTCGGTCTGCCGGGCGAGTGAGTTGCCGAGCGTGGTGATGTAGCGGGTGACCTGCGCATCCTTGATGAGCGGGAGCTGCGTCGCGAGCTGCGCGGCGTAGTCATTCCCGAGTTGGACCTCCTGCTGCTGCGAGATCGCGCACGCCGAGAGGGTGGCGATGGTGCAGGCGGCGAGTGCGGCGCGGCGCCCGAGATGCGAGAAAGTGATCATGTATGCGTTCGCTCCAGGTGGGTTGGCGCGCGCGGGCGCCGGCGTCACTGGTGAATGGATGTCCCTTCCGCAGTGTTACCCGTGAAGCCTCCGCGAGGAATTCCTCGCGGGGCGGGAATCGAACGCACCCGTGTTGCTTACGGGCGTTGGAGCGCGCGGTCGATGGCGGCCTTGGCCAATGGGGCCATGACGGCGTACCCCTTTTCGGTAGGGTGCACTTCGTCGCGCGCGAGGTCGGGGGGAAGGCCGCCGCGCGCATCGACGATCGCCGAGTAGTAGTCGAGGTAGGTGCAGCCGACGCGGGCGCAGTACTGCCGGATCCACTCGTTCACCGCACGGATCTTGGGTGCGGGCTGCAGCCCTCGGCGCCACGGGTAGTCGTAGACCGGGAGGATCGACGAGAGGATCACCTTGATCCCGTTGGCCTGCCCGATGGCGGTCATGGAGGCGAGGTTGTCCTCGATCATCTGCAGCGTCGACGGGCCCGTGTTGCCGGCAATGTCGTTCGTGCCGGCGAGAATCACGACGGCCGCCGGGTGCAACGCGACGACATCCTG
>CAZWVG010000073.1:20259-22909 GCA_964637355.1 uncultured Gemmatimonadaceae bacterium | reverse complement strand
GAGAAGCCCATGGTGCCGGCGCCACCCGAGGTGATGAGGGTGCGCGGGCGCTGCCAATCGATGAGCTGCGCGGCCCACATCTGGTGCTGGCCGACATCGGTGACGACGCGGAAGGGGCCGCGGGCGTGGAGCGCCTCGTTCAAGCCGGCGAAGACGTCGTGCGGCATCAGCGCTGCCGTGTCGGGGCGCCGCATGTAGGCTTGGCGCGGCTGGTGGGTCTCCTGCATTTCGCGGATGTGCGTCATCCACCCGTCGTGCTTCCGCTCGGGGACGATGCGGACCATCTCGTCGAGGACGCGGCGAGCATCGCCAACGATGCCGACCGTGACCGGGATGATCTTCCCGATCTCCGACGGGTCGATGTCGACATGGATCACCCGGGCGCGCGGCGCGAAGGTCGACGCCTTGCCGGTCACGCGGTCGTCGAATCTCCCGCCGACGTTCAACAAGACATCGCACTCCTGGATTGCGCGATTCACGTGCACCCAACCGTGCATCCCCGGCATCCCTAACGAGAGCGGGTGCTCCTGCGGGAAGGCCCCCATCCCGTGCAGCGTGGTCACCACCGGGATCCCCAACCGCTCAGCAAGTGCGCGCAGCGGCTCGTGCGCGCCGGAGAGGATCACGCCGTTGCCGGCCATGATCAGCGGGCGCTGGGCGTGCGTCAGCAGTCGCGCGGCCTGGGCTATTGCGCGCGATTCTCCCGAGTACACGGGGGAGTAGCCTGGGAGCTCGATCTCGACGTTCCAATCGGGGATGATGCGCGCCTGCTGCGCATCCTTGGTCACGTCGATCACAACGGGCCCCGGGCGCCCGCTCCCCGCCAGGTGAAAGGCCTCGCGCATCACGCGCGGGAGGTCGGCGGGGTCGGTAACGAGGTACGAGTGCTTGGTGATCGGGATCGTAATCCCGGTGAAGTCGGTCTCCTGGAAGGCATCCGTGCCCAGAACGGCGCTCGACACCTGTCCTGTGATCACCACCATCGGCGTGGAGTCCATGAAGGCGTCGGCGATCGGCGTCACCAGGTTGGTCGCCCCGGGACCCGACGTCCCGATGCAGACCCCGATCCGCCCACTTGCGCGCGCATACCCCTCGGCGGCATGCCCAGCACCCTGCTCGTGGCGGCAGAGGACATGACGCAGCGCGTCGCGATACTCCCACATGGCGTGATAGAACGGCATGATCGCCCCACCAGGCATGCCGAACATCACCTCGACCCCCTCGCGGATCAGCGCCTCGCACATGATCTGTGCGCCGGTGCGCATCGCGGGATCCTGCGTCGCCGTCGTACTCATGCGAGCACCGCCCCGTTCGAGGCATTGGTCACCAGGCGCGCATAACGAGCGAGCCACCCGCGTTCGAAACGCGGCGCCGGCGCGCGGAACTGCTCGCGGCGGCGCGCCAGCTCGGCGTCGGTGACCTCGGCCATCAGGCAACGCCCCTGCAGGTCGATGCGAATCACGTCTCCCTCACGCAGCAACCCGATCACCCCGCCTTCGGCGGCTTCGGGAGAGACGTGGCCGATGCACAACCCGCGCGTTCCGCCGCTGAAGCGCCCGTCGGTGATCAGTGCTACACGGGCGCCTAACGGCATCCCCTTGAGCATCGAGGTGAGGGCGAGCATCTCGCGCATCCCGGGGCCTCCACGCGGTCCCTCGTTTCGCACGACCACGACGTCTCCCTCCAGGATCTTTCCGTCGATGAGTCCCTGGATGGCTTCCTCCTCGGACTCGTAGATGCGTGCCGGCCCGGCGAAGGACATCTCGTGCTGGTCCACTGCTCCCACCTTCACCACTGCCCCCTGCTGCGCCAGGTTGCCAAACAGGACGCAGAGGGCGCCGCGCGCCGAGTGCGGGTCAGTCGCGGGGCGAATGCATTCGGTGTTGCGGTTGTCGGAGGAGGCGATCTGGTCGCCGAGGGAGAGACCGCTCACGGTAGGGGCCTCGAGGTGCAACAGACCGGGGATGGTGGAGAGCTCGCGCAGGATCGCCGGGATTCCGCCGGCGTCGTGCACATCTTCCACGTGCCACTGCCGATTACCGTCCCACGCCGGGGAGACCTTCGTCAGGTGCGGGACGCGCTCGGCGACGTCGTTCAAGCGGGCAAGCGGGTAGTCGACGCCTGCCTCACGAGCCAGCGCCAGCACATGCAACACCGTGTTGGTCGAACCGCCCATTGCGACGTCGAGGGCGATGGCATTGTCGATCGCCTGCGAGGAGACGATGTCGCGGAACGTGACGCCGTCGTGCACCAGCTGCACCACCGCCTGCGCCGCGCGCTGCACCAGCTCCTTGCGTTCGGGGGAGACGGCGAGGATGGTCCCGTTCCCGGGGAGCGCAATCCCCAACGCTTCGCAGAGGCAGTTCATCGAGTTGGCCGTGAACATCCCGCTGCAGCTTCCGCACGTTGGGCAGCCGTTCACCTCCAGTTCTTCCAGGCGGGCATCGTCGATCGTGCCGGCGGCGCGCGCCCCCACGCCTTCGAACACCGAGATCAGGTCGACCTTTTGCCCTTTGGAGTCGCGCCCAGCGCGCATCGGGCCACCGGAGACAAACACCGTGGGGAGATTCGCCCTCGCTGCTCCCATCAGCATCCCCGGGACGATCTTGTCGCAATTGGGAATGCAGATCATCCCGTCGAAGCAGTGCGC
>CAZWVG010000073.1:10552-20159 GCA_964637355.1 uncultured Gemmatimonadaceae bacterium | reverse complement strand
CCGGGACGATCTTGTCGCAATTGGGAATGCAGATCATCCCGTCGAAGCAGTGCGCCCTCGCCATCGTCTCGACGCAGTCGGCGATCAGCTCGCGCGACGGAAGGGAGAAGTGCATCCCCTCGTGCCCCATCACGATCCCGTCATCGACGCCGATGGTGTTGAATTCGAAGGGGACGGCGCCGGCGGCACGGATCGCATCCTTCACAGCTTGCGCCAGCGCCGGCAGGTGCACGTGACCGGGGACGATGTCGGTGTACGAGTTGCACACGGCGATGAAGGGCTTGCCGAAGTCCGACGTGTCCCGGATCTGGCCGGTGGCACGCAGGAGCGCGCGGTGCGGTGCGCGGGTGAAGCCTTTCTTGATCGTGTCCGATCGCATGCGATGGGGTGGCGAATCGTGAGGTGCAGCTGCAACGGGGCGCTACGTGTTGGTGCGGCTTTCGTGCTTCGTGCGTGGTTCGTGCGTGCTAAGAGGGCGTAGACAACGAAAAGGCCCCAACCGGATTCGGGTGGGGCCTCACTCTGCTTTGCGGTCGCCGTTCGGCGATGTTCCGTGCGCGATTCTAAGTCGCTGCTTGCAGGTGGCCCGACCCCCGTACGCGAAGTACTACCGCGAGAAGAATCGCGGTAATGAGCGTAAGGGAAATAAGTCGGAGCGACGAGAGCAGCACGGAGCGGTGTGTCGGTATGCGGTGGAGCGTTAGGTCTGGTCAGCGCCTCCTCGGGCGCCCGGGATCGGCAACATACGGTTGACCGATCCGTTAGGCAAGACTCTCGTGACCGGTCGCACGTCACGAAGCCGAATCCCCTGCCTCGTTCCGGGGGATCGGCTCTCTCTCCCTATCTATAGATGCGCGGTACCAACGTCGTCAGGCAGCCATCCCGACGCGCACCAGGTGCTGGTGCTCCAACGCTTCCGCCCGCTTGGACTCGTCGAAGTTCCCTTCGCTACGAGAGATAACGAGCGTCGCGACCCCATTCCCGATGAGGTTCACGATCGCCCGCGCCTCCGACATGAAGCGGTCCACACCCAGCAGCAGCGCCAACCCTTCCAACGGCACGACCCGCATCGCCGCGAGCGTCGAGGCCAACACGATGAAGCCGCTCCCGGTCACCCCGGCCGCCCCCTTCGATGTGAGCATCAGCACAAAGAGCACCGTCAGCTGCTGCCCGATCGACAGGTCGACGCGGAAGACCTGGGCGATGAAGATGAGCGCCATGGACAGGTAGATCGACGTCCCATCGAGGTTGAACGAATAGCCGGTCGGGATCACCAGTCGCACCACCGACTTGTCGCATCCGTAGCGTTCGAGCTTCTCCAGCATCAGCGGCAACGCTGCCTCGCTCGAGCTCGTGCCCAGCACGAGGAGGATTTCCTCGCGGATGTACTTGAGGTACTCCCATAACGAGAAGCCCGTCAATCGACAAATGATGTTCAGCACCACGAAGACGAAGAGCGCCATCGTGATGTAGACGTCGAGCATCAATCGCCCCAGCGGAAGGAGCGTGCGGAGACCGAACGATCCCACGGTGAACGCCATCGCCCCGAACGCGCCCAGCGGCGCGACGTGCATGATGAGCGCGACGAGCTTGAAGAAGACCTGCGCCAGTCGTTCGCAGCCATCGGTGATGTTGCGCCCGATCTCCCCCGACATCGTCAGCGCAACGCCGAACAACACGGCGAAGAAGACGACCTGCAGGATCTCCCCCTTCGCGAAGGCATCGACTACGCTCGAGGGGACGATGTGCACGACAAAATCGACGAAGCCCATCTGCTCGCCGGCCGTCGTATAGCGCGAGATGTCGCCCTTGGCCATGGTGCTCGCGTCGAGCCCAGCCCCTGGCTTTGTGACGTTCACCACAATTAGCCCGATGGCCAGGGCGAACGTCGTCACGACCTCGAAGTAGATGAACGCCTTCCCGCCAACGCGCCCGACTTGCTTCAGGTCCCCGATGGTCGCGATCCCGGCGACGATCGTGAGGAAGATGATCGGGGCGATGACCATCCTCACCAGATTGATGAAGGTGTCGCCGAGCGGCTTGAGCGCCTTGCCGAAGTCGGGCCATACGATGCCGACGACGACGCCGAGCGCCACCGCGACGAGGACGCGGAAGGTCAGATTCTTGAAGATCCGGGGCACGATTCTGGGGAGGGGGACCGAAAAGGAGCCGGCAACGCGCGGCGATGCGGCAGAACCCGGTTGTCGCGGGGGATGATGCAGAGCGGACGGAGAACGTGCCAGTCGCGACGCCGATAAGGGGGGACGAAATGAGTCGTGACTCATCAATCGTCTGACCGTCCTCTGTAGGCGACGCCGCCTCCCAGCCGCGCATGGGAGGGGCGCCGCGCGTTCCAGACCATTTCCCCTCCTGCATGCACGAGGACGTCGAGGGCGGGTCCCGCCCGCTCGATGCCGATACCGCCCGCCTGCTCGGCAGCCAGATCGCCGATGCGGAGCACGGGACCAATGGTGTGCGGATCGCCGTCCTCGGGATCCTGGCCATCGCGGCTGCGATCTACGCGCCGCACCTCTCGCGTCCGCTCGCGATGGTCAATACCGGTGTGCTTGCGCCGATGCTCGCGTGGGCCATCGCACAGCACTTCCTCGCGCATCGCACGCGTCGCACGTCGGACGGACTCTTTCTCGCCAACATCGTCCTCGACATCAGCGCGACGACGCTGATTCTGCTCGGCTACGGCGTCTTCGGTGACCCGAATCTCGCGGTCAAGTCGCCGATCTTCACGCTGTACTTCGTGGTGCTGGCAATTCGCCCGTTCACCGGCTCGGCGCGACGGGCGGCGTTCGCGGGCGCGCTCGCGGCGACGCAGTACGCGGTCCTCGTGATCTTCCTCGTGAAGAGCGGTCGGCTGGGGCTTCTGGACGATCCGCTGCGTTCGGCGGCCTCACCGGGGACGACGCTTCTCGACGAAGGGACGAAGGTGATGATGCTGCTCGTCGCTGGAGCAGTGTCGACGTATGCGACGGCGTGGATCGAGAGGACGCTCGACAAGGGGATCTCCGCCAGGCGCAACGCCGACGCGCGCTTCCGCGCGGTCTTCGAACAGTCGGGAGTCGGCGTTGCGCTCCTGGGCGACGGCGCGCGGGTGGTGGAGGTCAACGGTGCGCTCGCCGAGTTCCTCGGCGTCCCAGCGAAGGAGCTGGCCGGGAATCCGCTGCACGACTATTCGCCGAGCGAAGACGCGGAAGTCGTGACCGCGCTCGAGCGGGAGGTATCGAGCGGTGCGCGCGAGACGGCGTCGGCGGAGATTCGCTACCTGCGCGCAACCGGCGACGTGGCGTGGGGGAGCCTGACACTCTCGCGCGCGGCGGGAACGGGATCGGCGCGCCTCATCGCCGTGGTGCAGGACGTCACGCAGCGGAAGTCACTCGAGTCCGAACTCCTGAAGCAGGCCTTCTACGACCAGCTTACGGGACTGGCCAATCGCTCGCTTTTCCGCGATCGCGTGGCGCACGCGCTGTCGCGCGCGGCGCGCGAACGCGAGCTGCTGGCGGTCATGTTCCTCGACCTCGACAACTTCAAGTCGATCAACGACACGATGGGGCACGCGGCGGGTGACGAGCTGCTGTCGATCGTTGCGACACGCCTCCTCAACGCGACGCGCGGCTGCGACACGGTCGCCCGCCTCGGCGGCGACGAGTTTGCGGTCCTGCTGGAAAACGTGCGCAACGAAGGGGACGCCACCATCGTGGCCGACCGCATCGTGCAGGCGCTCAGTCACTCGGTGGAGCTGTCGTCAGGTGCAACGGTACGGGTCGGGACGAGCATCGGGATCGCGCGCGTCTCCGAGAGCGATGGCGTCGACGAACTCCTGCGCAACGCCGACGTGGCGATGTACGCGGCGAAGGGAGGGACGCGCGGCGGCTATGTCTTCTTCGATGCGTCGATGCATGCGGCGCTCGTCGACCGCGTCTCGATGGAGAGCGACCTGCGCGATGCGCTCGATGCGGGACAGTTCTGGGTCGCCTACCAGCCGATCGTGGAGCTCGAGTCGCACGAGGTGCTGGGGATCGAGGCGCTCCTGCGCTGGAATCATCCAACCAAGGGGAACATCCCGCCGTCGGACTTCATCGCACTCGCCGAGGAGACGGGGCTGATCATCCCGATCGGGCGCTGGGTGATGCGCGAGGCGTGCGCGCGGACGGCCGAGTGGAACGCAAAGCGCGGCGACGGGCGGGCGTTCTCGGTGACGGTCAACCTCTCCGTCCGGCAACTCGAGTCGCCGACGCTGGTGAACGACGTGATCGAGGCGCTGCAGGATACCGGACTCGCGCCGAGTCTCCTCGTCCTCGAGATCACCGAGAACGCGCTGATGCACCGCACCGAGACGACGCTCGAGCGGTTGCACGACCTCAAGTCGCAGGGGGTGCGGCTGGCGATCGACGACTTCGGGACGGGGTACTCCTCGCTGTCGTACCTGCAGCAGTTCCCGGTCGACATCCTCAAGATCGACCGCGCGTTCACCGACGGGCTGATGCGGGGGACGCACGACGACGCGCTGGCACGGACGATCATCGCGTTAGGCGACCTGCTGACGCTGCGCACGATCGCCGAGGGGGTGGAGCATGCGCGGCAGCACTCGCGCTTGCGCGACCTGGGGTGCGACTACGGGCAGGGGTACCTGTTCAGTCGCCCGTTAGGCTCCGGGGATATCGATCGGCTGCTGACGAGCGGATTCCTCGAGCTGCCAGGCGAAGCACCGATCCTCCTGCGTGCGTCGGCAACGGACGAGTCGGAGGGTGCCGCCGAAGAGGCGACGCCGAATCGCAGTCTGGTCCCCGCGATCCCGATTCGACCGCCGGTGCTTCGCGAGCGGTCGGCGCTGGAGTCGCTGTCTTCGTCGCGCGCGATTCGTCCGTTAGGCGTGAGCGAGCAGGCGCGGAATGGAGCCACCCCCTCGCCGATTCGAAGTGGTGACGTGTTGCCGCTTCGTCCGCTGTCACATGCGGTGAGGCCGGCAGGCGAGACGCCTGAAGATGCCGGCATGGCGGCGCGCGGAGAGCGCGAGCGCGGCGAGCGATCCGCTGAGGGCGGGGCCGGCGAGGACGGATAGGGTTGGGGGGCGGGGGGGCCCCCCCCGATAACAACGTGGCTCTCGACGCGCCGGAACGCATCATCGTTTTCGCGCGTGCGTCATCGAAACGATGCGAGCGGATGAGAGGGCCGAGGGGGCCCCCCCAAGAACAACATCTCCTTTCCTCGCCCCAATCGCATCATCATTTCCTCGCGGGAACCATCATTCCATTCCCGCGAGTAGTCGCAACGCTCTCCCTTACGTCACCGGCTTCGGCGGCAGCACGATCGCCCCCAGCCCCAACCTCCGCAGCAGCTCGTTGAACGCCGGCACGTCGCGCTCGAGGATGGTGCGCAGGCGCGCCGAGAGCGGCGTCCACGTCCGCATCACGTCGTTCATCCGCTCCATTGCCCCCTTGGTCGGACGCCCCTCGGGACCGCCGTAGATGTAGCTGTCCACACCGGTCAGGTTCGTGTAGAGCTCCGTGAGCTCGTTGTCGAGCTGTCCGGGGAATCGGATCGGATCCTGTCCGCTCTCGCTCCTGGTCTGGATGAGCGCGTGTTCGACGCCGCCCAGCTTGTCTGCGAGCGAATCGGCGGCCGGCTTCACGTCCGACGAGCGATTGACGCGCCCCGCCTGTTCCACCGCGCGTGTCGCCTGCTCCTTCACGCTGCGGATCAGCGCGATCGCGTCATTCGCCGCGTTCATCGAATCGCGGACCGCCGACGCGACGCGGAACTGCTCGTCATAGTCCGCCTGCGCGACGTCGGGGAGGCGAGGATCGGCGAGGACTCGGAAGGCGCGCGTCTGCGCGACGCCGCCACTCGCCAGTCGCGCCTCGTAGCGTCCGGGGGGCGCCTTCACGCCGCCGGTGTATCCCCAGATCGTTTGTCCGTCGAGGAGATGCGGGCCGGGATAGGTGAGGTCCCACACCACGCGCTGCGCACCGGCGCTCGTCTTGAGTGCCGGCTGTCCGAGCTTGCGCGCGCGTGCCGTGTCGGTCGTGAAGCTCCGCACCACCGATCCGCGCGCGTCGATCACGTCCACGCGTGTCGCCGAGTCGGGGGCGCTCGCAAACCAGAGTTGGAGCATCGCCCCCATCGGGAGCGCGTCGGGGGCGCTCTCGACCCCCCCCGCGCCACCGCCGCCGACCTGTGCGCGATACGTGTCGCGCGGCGTGAACAGGTGCGCTGTCGTCCCCTTGGCGACGTCGGCGAGCTGGTGCAGCGGGGTGATGTCGTCCAGGACGTAGAGCGCCCGCCCCTGCGTCGCCACCACGAAATCGGTCCCGTGCACCTGCAGGTCGGCGACGGGTGAAATCGGGAGGTTCAGCTGCAACGACTGCCAGCGCGCGCCGGCATCGAAGGAGACGAACAGCCCGTACTCCGTCCCGGCGAAGACCAGTCCTTCATGCGACGGATCCTCGCGGACGGCGCGCACGGGAAAGTTGGCCGGAATTCCGTTTGTCCCGTCGGTGACGAGCGTCCAGTGCTTCCCGTAGTCGTCGGTCCGGTAGATATACGGCTTGAAGTCGTCCATCCGATACCGCTGGGCGCCGAGGAAGGCGCGCCCCGGGTGCGAAGGCGAGAGGTCGATGCTCTCGACCGTGGCAAACTGCGGAAAGCCGACTGGCGTTATCTCCTGCCAGCTGGCGCCGCCGTCACGGGTGATGTGCACGCGCCCGTCGTCGCTCCCCGTCCAGAGCGTGCGGGCGTCCTTCGGGTCCTCGGCGATCTGGAAGATCGTATTGAAGATCTCGACCCCCGTCACGTCGTTGTTGATCGGTCCCCCTGAGGCCTGCTGATGTGCCGGCGTGTTCGTCGTGAGGTCGGGAGAGATCGTCTCCCATGTCATCCCGCCGTCGCGCGTGCGGTGGACGTACTGCGAGCCGTGATAGACGACGTTCGGGTCGTGGCGCGACACGACGATCGGCGCGACCCACTGGAAGCGATACTTGAGGTCCTTCGCCGCCTGTCCGAGTTGCAGCTGCGGATAGATCACCACGTTGCGCCGCTGGTCGCTCCGCACGTCGAGCCGGTTGATGGCGCCGCCGTAGCACCCGCCCCAGACGATCTCCGGGTGATCGGCATTCAGCGCGACCGGGCCGGTCTCGCACCCTGCGGCATATTTCCACTCGTTCATCGGGTGCAAGACGTTAGGCCCCATCCACGAGGGGACCGAGATCGTCGTGTTGTCCTGCTGCGCCGAGTAGACGCGGTAGGGGAACTGGTTGTCCACCGCGGCGTCGTAGAACTCTGCCGTCGGCTGGTTGTTCATCGACGACCAGGTCTTCCCCCCGTTGAGCGTCACCTGCGCCCCGCCGTCGTCGCCGATGATCATCGTCTTGGGCGCGTTGGGGTTGATCCAGAGGTCGTGGGTGTCGCCGTGCGGGACCTGGATCTCGGTGAACGACTTCCCGGCGTCGATCGAGCGGTAGATCGACGTATTCAGCACGTAGACCGTGTTCTCGTCCTGCGGATCGGCTTCGACGCGCGTGTAGTACCACGCGCGCTGGCGGATGCGGTTCTCCTTGTTGATGCGCGTCCACGTCTTCCCCGCATCATCCGATCGATAGAGCCCCCCGTTAGGCTCGGCTTCGACCACGGCCCAGACGCGATCGGGGTTGGCCGGCGAAACCGTGAGGCCAACTTTCCCGGTGATCCCGGTCGGCAGCCCACCGGAGAGCTTGGCCCACGTGTCTCCACCATCGATGCTCTTGAACACACCGCCATCCGCTCCGCCGGAGATCATCGTCCACGGCTTTCGCTCGGCGCGCCACATCCCGGCATACAGCACGCGCGGATTGCGCGGGTTCATCGCCAGGTCGCTCGCCCCGGTGGAGTCGTTGAGGAAGAGGACCTGTTCCCAGGTGGCGCCGCCGTCTTTCGATCGGTAGACCCCGCGCTCCTTGTTGCGGCCGAAGAGGTGGCCGAGCGCGGTGACATAGACCAGGTCGGGATTCGTCGGATGCACAATGATCCGGCGGATCCCGCCCGATTCGGGCAATCCGACAAAGCGCCAGGTGCGCCCGGCGTCGACCGATTTCCAGACGCCGCGCCCCTGCGAGGAATTGCCGCGCACGTCGCCGGAGCCGGTTCCGACGTAGATCACGTTCGGGTCGGAGTTGGCGACGTCGATTGCGCCAACCGCACCGCCGAAGAATCCGTCGGAGATGTTGCGCCACTGGTTCCCTGCATCATCGCTCTTCCAGACGCCGCCGCCGGTGCTCCCCATCAGGAACGTCTGCGGTTCGTCGGCGATTCCGGTCACCGCTGTCGAACGCCCGCCGCGGAACGGCCCGATCATCCGGTAGGAGAGTGCGCCGAAGAGCGCGCTGTCATAGGCCGGGGCAGGCGTTGCAGCGGCAGGCGTTGCAGCTCGCGGGCGCTGGGCGTGCGCTGAGGACGTGACGAGGGCGACGACGGAAGTGGCGACGGCGACAGCGGAGAGAAGGCGCATGACGGCAGATATCGGAAGACGAGAAGACGAGAAGACGAGGGGGGCGACCGCGGTCAATCCCTGGCCAGGGTCATGATCAACCGCGACACCTTGTAGATGGTCATTGGGTCGCTCGACGTGTAGCTGACGGTGCGCCCGTTCCTCTTGATCCCGGGGATCAGGGCGACCTGGTCGGCGTGCGAGAGCTCATCGAGCTCGATCTCGAGCGTGATGTTCGCACCGAGCTTCACGGGCTGGCGGGCAATGCGCTTGACGAGGGCGGCGCGCACGCCGGCGGTGATCTTCTCGCGCGCCTCGAGCGGGTTCATCGTCTTGGCGGCGAAGTAGCCGATCGCCTCCTTCACCACCAGGCCATCGACGCCGGCGATGAAGTCCTGCGCCATCTCGACGGCCGCGCGATCGCCCGAGATGAAGACTACCGGGACACCCCAATATCCCGCCATCATCGCGTTGAGCCCGTACTCGCCGACTTCCTTCCCGTTGAGGCGCACGACCTTGAGCGCACCCGAGAACGTGTGGCCGTGGACGGCGTTGGCCGTCGACCCCGGGGCATGATAGCCGATGTAGACGGCGGCATCGAAGGTGGAGTCGAGTCCCTGCGTCATGCCTAACGGCTTGGGTTGGCCGGTGATCAGCGAGGCTCGCCGATCGACTTCGTCGGGACGGAGATTGGTCTGGGGGCCATGCGAGTCATTGACCAGCACTTCGGTCGCGCCGCCGGCGAACGCTCCCTCGATCGCGGCGTTCGTCTCGGCGAGCATCATCTTGCGCGCCCACTCGTAGTTGAGCCCCGACGGGGAGGTCTGCGAGTTGGCGACTACCCCGGCGATCCCCTCCAGGTCGACGGAGATGTATACCTTCTTGCGCGCACCCTGCGCCTTGGCCGACACGGGACCGGCGATCGCGATCGCAGCGAGCAGGAGGAGCGAGGCAGGGGAGGGGCGCATACGCGAAGACGGGATCGGGTGATGGTGGGTCGCCTCACGCCCTCCGTTCTCTGCGCCGCGCGGCTGGCGGAACGGCGAGACCCTTGGGCGGTGGTGAGCGGGGGCGATGTGGGGCGAGTCGATGCGCCTTGTGATAGCTCGGGGGGTCCCGGCTGGCTAGGGCCGT
>CAZWVG010000073.1:0-10542 GCA_964637355.1 uncultured Gemmatimonadaceae bacterium | reverse complement strand
GCGCTCGTTCCAGCCCGATGGTGACGCGCGTTCGAACTTTGACGTGACCCTCAACCTTAGCGCGCGTCAAGCTATCGTGGCCGCGTCACTCATCCCCGCCGACCCCCCCTTCTCCGCGACAACGCCGTCATCCGAGCGCGCCCTCCTCAGCGGGACGCTCGCGGCGTCGATGGAGCGCATTGCGCGCCTCACTGTCACGGTCCTTGGCGTTCCCGCCGCGACGCTGGCGCTCCTGGGCGCCGACCGACGGACCTTCCGGGCCGGCGGCTTCGCGCGCTCCTGGATCTCCCACGACAGCGGCGTAATCGTTCGCACCGGACTCGTCTCGCGGGCGCTCGACAATGGCGGTGTCCTCTCCCTCGACGATTCGACGAGCCGCGCGGCCGATCCGGCGATGCGCTCGGCCGCGAACGAACTTCAGGTGCGGAGCTTCGCCCTCGCCACGCTTACGCGCCCCGACGGGACGGTGCTCGGGACCCTCCTCGCGCTGAGCGACGCGGCGCGCGCCTGGAGCGAGGATGACCTGCGCCTCCTCACGGACCTGGCCGAAACGGCGTCGAACGAGTTGCAGCTGCGGCATGCGCTCTCGGAGCGGGAGATGCGCGAGCGACAGCTCCGCCACGACTCGCTGCACGACGCGCTCACCGGGCTCCCCAATCGCTCGCTCTTCATGAAGCGACTGGCCGACGCCTCGCTGCGCGCTCGCCGCGACGGCGACGGGCTCTTCGCCGTCCTCTTCCTCGACCTCGACGACTTCAAGCTCGTCAACGACAGCATGGGGCACCACGTGGGCGACGAAGTGCTCGTCGTGGTGGCGCGACGACTCGAGGAGTGCGTGCGCGGCGGTGACATCGTCGCGCGACTCGGCGGCGACGAGTTCGCGATCCTGCTCGAGCGGGTGATCGATGCGCGTGACACGGCGATGGTCGCTGAGCGCGTGCAGCACGCGCTCAAGACGCCGATGTCGATCGGCGGCTACGAGTGGGTGTCGACCGCCAGCATCGGGGTGGTACTGAGCAGCTCGGCCAACGAGAAGCCCGAGTACCTGCTCCGCAGCGCCGACATGGCGATGTATCGCGCCAAGCATCAGGGGCGCGCACACTTCGAGATGTTCGATCGCGCGATGCACGCCGAGGCACTGACGCGGTTGCAGCTGGAGACCGACCTGCGCCGCGCCGTCGAGGGACAGTCCTTCGTGCTGCATTACCAGCCGATCGTCGACCTGGCGAGCGGCAAGGTGCACGGGGTGGAGGCGCTGATCCGATGGAAGCACGATGAGCGCGGTATCGTCCCGCCGAACGACTTCATCCCGGTCGCCGAGGAGACGGGGTTGATCGTGCCGATGGGGCGGTGGGCGCTACGCGAGGCGTGCGCGCAGGTGCGGGCGCTGGAGCGCGCCGTTCCCGAAGCCGCGGGGTTGCGGCTGGCGGTCAACCTCTCCGTCCGCGAGTTCGCCCAGCTCGACCTCGTACGGGCAGTGACCGCGATCCTCGAGGAGACCGGCCTCCCGCCGACGCAGCTGGAGCTGGAGATCACCGAGAGCGCCATCATCGGACAGCAGCACCCCGCGTTGCAGACGATCGCCGAACTCCGGGAGCTGGGCGTCTCGATCCACCTCGACGACTTCGGCACCGGCTATTCGTCGTTGAGCCACCTGCACCGCCTCCCGCTCGACGCCATCAAGATCGACCGCGCCTTCACCAGCGCGATGGAAGTCGAGGAGCGCCCGCGCCACGTGATTCGCGCGATCCTCTCCCTCGTTGGAGCGATCGGCCTCCACGTCGTAGCGGAAGGGGTGGCATCGGAGAGCCAGCTCGCGCAGTTGCGCCAGATGGGGTGCCCCTACGGCCAGGGCTACTTCTTCTCCAAGCCACTCTCCGCGCCGGACCTCGAATCGCTGCTGCGTTCGAATCCGCGCTGGTAGTCGCACGACGCGCTTTCCAACCTGCATTCCCGTAGCTGCGGACGGGGGGACCTCGGAGGACCCCCGAGCGGTCTCGGTACGTCCGCAGAGGTCCCCCCGTCCGCAGCAGTTGTCTGGGGAGTCCGCGCAAACAGCTCCAACGCAACATGGCACCACCCGCCGACGGATTTCGCGCAATCACTCTCCCGTGGCATCGTCGCCCCCCGCCCGCCGGCTATTCTCCGGTCGCAGCAGCGAACAGGGGGGACCTCGCAGGGCTTGGAGAGGTCTCCGTGCCCGGAGAGGTCCCCCCTGTTCGCTGCCCGTCGCCGAGACGCCTAGGTCGCAACCGCAGGAGTCAAGGGAGTCCACTCCTCGGTGTCAACCGCGCCTAACGCCGGCGGCAGCAGCACGTACATCACCGGTGTCACCAGACGACTCAGGATCGTCGAACTGATCAACCCCCCGATGATCACCAGCGCCAGCGGAGAGTAGAGCGACGACCCCTGCAGCGCGAGCGGAAGGAGCCCGCCGATCGCGGTCATCGTCGTCAGCACGATGGGGACAAAGCGAATCTTGCCAGCCGTCTCGATCGCCTCGTGCAGTTCCATCCCCTGCTCGCGCAGCTGGTTCGTGAAGTCCACCAACAGGATGGAGTTCTTGATCTCGATCCCGATCAGCGCGACAAAGCCGATGATCGCGGTAAACGAGAGCGTGTAGCCGCTCAGGAGGAGTGCGGCGATTCCACCGACGATGCCGAGCGGGATGACCGAGGCGACGATCAGCATCCCCTTGAAGGTGCGGAATTCGAGGATGAGGATCGCCAGGATGCCGAATGTCGCAAGAAGGATCGCGGTCCCCAGTCCTCCAAAGCTCTCCTGCCGGCTCTCGATCTCTCCAGCGGGAATGATGCGATAGCCGGCGGGGAGGTGGACGCCGTCGAGCTTCGCCAGCACCTCCTTGGTCACGCGATCGGTGTTGAATCCCGTCAGGACGTGCGACGTCACGGTCACCGCGCGTCCGGCATCGACATGCTGAATGAGCGGCGGCGACGAGGAGAAGTGCAGGGTGGCGACCTGCGAGAGCGGGATCAGGTTGCCGCGCACATTCCCCACCATGATGCGGTCGAGCGCGTCGAGCGTTTGCCGCTCGCCACGCGGAAGTCGAACGGTGACGTCGTACTCCTCGCCGTCCGACGCGCGGAACGAGCCCGCGCGCAGCCCGGCAATCCCCAGGCGCACCGTGCGGTCCACCTCGACCGTCGGGATGCCTAACAATCCGGCCTTGGCACGGTCGATGTCGAGCCGCAGGTCCGTCCGATTTACCCGGAGCGGATTGACCACGTCGCGCGTCCCGGCGGTCGACGCCAGGAGCGTCTCGACCCGCCCCGCGACCGCGCGCAGCGTGTCGAGATTGTCGCCCGTCAGCCGCAACGCGATCGGCGCCTCCAGCGGCGGCCCATTCTCGAACTCCTTCACCACCACGCGCGCGTTGGCGATCGTGTCGAAGGTGCGTCGCAGCGAGTCGAGCATGACCGGCGTCTCCCGCCCATCGTAATGGTCGAGCAGGACGAACAGCTCGGCCACGTTGTTGCGTTCGCTCCCCGGCGTGACGTTGTAGTAGACCTGCGGGTTCCCCTTGCCGACGTTGGTGAAGACTGAACGGACATCGCGGCGTGCGAGCAGCGTGCCCTCCACCTGACGGACGACGCGATCCGTCTCGTCGATCGACCACCCTTCGGGTGTCTCCACCGAGATGAGGAACTGCGGTGTCCCGGCTTTTGGAAAGAGCGAGAAGCCGACGACCGGGACCAGCGCTATCGCTCCAACGAAGAGGAACGCCGCCACCGCGAGCGTCGTGCGCGGTCGCGCGAGCGAGCGATGCAGGAGGCGTGCGTACGATGCGTCGATCGCCCGGTCGAGCGCACGCAGGAAGACGTTGCCGTGCGCGTCCTGCTTCTCCGCGAGAACCACCGACGCGAGGAACGGAATGATCGTGAGCGCTACCACCAGCGACGCCAGCACGGTGAAGACGACCGCGAGCGGCATCCCGCGGATGAACTTTCCCGGGGCGCCGGGGAGCATCAGCAACGGAAAGAAGGCGAAGATGAGCGTCGCGGTGGTGCCGAGCACCGCGACCGTGATCTGCTCTGTCGCCAGGATCGCGGCGCGCACGCGCGAGTGTCCCTGTCGGAGGAAGCGTGCGATGTTCTCCACCACCACGATCGAGTCGTCGACGAGCAGACCGAGCGCAATCACGAAGCCGACGATCGTCAGCTGGTTGATCGTGAACCCCGCCGCGCGCAGCAGCGAGACGCCGATGGCCAGCGAGAGCGGGATCGATACCATGACCACTCCCGCCGCGCGCAACCCTAACGGGAGAAGCGTCACAAGTACGAGGAGGATCGCCAGTCCGAAGTCCGTCAAGAGCCGCGAGAGCCGCGCGTTCACGTTCCGAGACTGATCGAAGCCGCGCGCGAGCTTCATCGAGGCCGGCAGCTCGCGCTCGAAGTCGTCGAGCACCCGCCAGATGTCGTCCCGTACCTCGGAGATGTTACGATCGTTCTTCATGTTGGCGGTGACGAACGCCGCGCGCTTCCCGTTGTATCTCCCAAGATGCGTCGCCTCGGCGTAGCTCCATCCCACCTCGGCGACGTCCTGCAGGCGGACGATTGCGCCGTCGCTCGCCCCAACCACCGTTTGCCGGACTTCGTCGAGCGAGGCGTAGCTCCCGCTCGTCTTGATGTTGAACTTGCGACGGCCAGCGTCGACGCTACCGCCGGGAATGTTCGCGTCCTCGCCCTGGATGGCCTGCAGTACCTGCCCCAGCGGGAGGTGCAGCCGCGAGAGTCGGCCGAGGTCGATGGCGACACGCACCTCGCGGTCGGGGATCGCCCAGGTTTGCGCCTGACGCACGCCGTCCCGGCGGGAGAGGAGATCCTTGAGGCGCCGCGCCTCGCGCTCCATGTCGGCATACGGGGCGGACGCCGAGACGATCGCCAGCTGCACGATGTTCACCTTCCCGGAGTCGAACCGACGCGTCTCGAGCCGGAGCAGGTCGTCGGGAAGGTCCGGGCGGAGCGCGTTCAGCTCGCGCAGCACCTCCTCGTATTTTGTATCTGCATCGCTGTTGACCTCGAACTCCACCTGCAGCGTCGCCAGTCCGTCTTCGATGGACGTACGAATCGTCTTGAGGTCGTCGAGCTCGCGCATGCGCTTCTCGATCGGATCGACGACCAACTGCTCGAGGTCGACCGGGCTCGCGCCGGGGTAGACCGCAACGACGATGTAGGTCGGGATCGGGAAGGACGGGTCTTCGGCGCGCGGGATCGTGCGGAGCGCAAAGGCGCCCATCGCCACGAGGGCGAGGAGCAGCACCACCATGAAGGGGCGATTGCGCACCGAGAAGGACGCGAGTTTCATCGGTCCTCCCGCGTGCGGGTGGAGTCGCGATGGACCGCGAGGGGCGTCCCCTCGTCGAGGTAGGCGGCGCCACGCACCACGACCAGTTCACCGGGGGTCAGCCCATCGAGCACTGCCGCGCGATCGCTCACGATTTCCCCGAGCCGGATCGCGCGACGCTTCGCCGAGTTGGCGCCGGCGGCCACGACGAACACGAACGCGGAGTCGTCGTTCGCCTCCACGATTGCCTCGAGCGGCACGGTCGCGACGCGCCCTCCAGCGTGCACGTTGATGTCGGCGCGTCCGATCAATCCCGAGGCGAGCGACTCGGCTCGGCGTTCGAGCGTGAGCTCGACGTCGATCGTTCCGGTCGTACTCCCGGCGAGCGCTGCGATCTGGGAGACGCGCGCGGCGAAACGCTCGCCGGGAAGCGCATCGAAGGCCACCTGCGCCTCATCGCCCAGTCGCACACGCACCGCGTCACGATCGGGGAGCGACACCCGGAGCACGACGCCACGTCCGTTCGCCCGCAGCTGCAACACCGGCGCTCCCGGCGACACCACCTGGCTCGGCTCCGCGAGGCGCTTGAGGATCACGCCCGCCATCGGGGCGCGAACGACGGCGTGTTCCTGGTTGAACTGGGCACGCGCCACGTTCTGCTGGGCGATCGTCAGCGCCGTCGTCGCGTCTTGCAGCTGCTCCGTCGTTGCGACAGAGTCGGCGTGCAGTGCGCGAACGCGCGCCAGGTCGCGCTCTGCCTTGTCGCGCGCCTGTTCCGCCGTCGTCACCTGCGCGCCGATCTCCACCGGGACGAGTTCGGCCAGGAGTTGTCCCTGACGCACCACGCTCCCCTCGTCGACGAGAACACGCGCCACCACGCCGCCGATCGTGAAGGCGAGCGAGACCTCGTCCTTGCCGGCCAACGATCCGGAACCGCTCACCGGCGGGGTGAGCGACTGTTCCGTGACCGGTGCCACCTCGACCGGAATGGCACGCGTTGCGTTGGGGATGGTGTTGGCATCGCCGCGACTGCAGGCGGCGAGCGAAGCGACGAGGAGCTGCGCGACGAGGAGCTGCGCGCCGAGGAGCGAGGCGACACCGAGTCGGCGCGCTCGAGGCGCTGAGCGCGGCTCTGCGAGAGAATCAGGAGGGGCGGACATGTCTGCTCCGGGTGCGACGTACGAAGAGGGGAACTGGGAGATCGAGCGAGGCGCCGGCGTCGTCACTGCCGCCGAGGTGCGGGGCGCTGGCATCGTCATGGCCTGCGTCCCGCGGCGACGAGCGCGTCGAGATCGGCGCTCCCGGCCGCCCGCTCGAGTGCGACGCGTTTGAGGAAGTAGTCGTAGCGCGTGATCAACGCATTGAGCGCAGCGCTCGTGTAGGTCGTGCGCGCGTCGAGGAACTCGAGCTGGGAGGCGATCCCTTCGTCCTGTTTTCGCTTGACCAGTTCGAACGTGCGGCGGGCGGCCTGCAGCCGGTCGTTCGCCGTGGTGATCGCGCTCCTGGCGACCGCTGCCGCCTGCCAGCTCATCGTCACATCGAGGGCGATCCCCTGCTCGAGTGCCCGCTGCTGCACCGCGACTCGCTCGGCGTCGAGCGATGCCTGCTGCACGCGCGCCGCGTCCTGTCCGCCGTTGAAGAGGTTCCAGCTGACGGCGACGGTGAGCGCGGTGAAGTCGCGCGACGAGTCGAAGCGATACTCCTTGCCCTGCACACCGTAGTCGAGCGCGACGGATACGCTGGGGAGGAAGCTGCCTTGCGCCAGCCGCTCCTGGGCGCGCGCCGCGCGATGCAGGTGATCGAGCTGCCGCACTTCTTCCCGGGTCGTGGTCGCGAGGCGACGGAGCGAGTCGAGCGGCGGGAGTGGCCCAAAGCCCAGCAGCGTGTCTGGATGGAGCTCGACCGCAGTGTCGAGCGGCCGGTCGAGGAGGAGGTTGAGTCCTTCGCGCGCTGCGTCCGTCAGCTGCACGCCCTCGTCGCGACGCTGGAGCACGTCGCTGCGCTCGGCACGCGCGCGCAGGATCATGTCAGGCGTCGCCTTGCCCGCCTGCACGAGCCGCTCGCTCACGCGAAGCTGCTCGTCGAGGAGGGGAAGGGTGCTGTCGTAGAGCGCGACGACCTGGCGCGCCTTCGCGTAGCTGAGATACGCAGTCTTGATGTCGGCGACGAGCTGCCTCGCCTGCGTATCGCGCGACGCGCCCTGCGCATCGGCGATCGCAACACGGATCCGGTTGGCGGCGATGATGTCCGGGCGAAAGATCGGCTGGGCAACGCGCACGGTCGTCTCCTGCCGCTGCGGGAGCTGGATGTCGACGTTGGTGGGAAAGGCCGGCCTGTCGAGGAGCTGGTTGAGCGCTCCAAACGCCGGATTGATCAGCGTTCCCAGGTTGATCGTGTTCCCTGACAGTTCGGTGTACCGCGCGTTGAGCGTCGCCGACGGGAGGTAGAGTCCACGCGCTTCGCGCACCGAGGCGTCGGCGCGGGCGACGGCGAGAAGTTCCTGTCTGCGCGCGAGGTTGCGTTGGAGCCCGATCTGGACCAAGGCGTCCAAGGGTGATTGCGTAGCGCCCTGCGCGCTGAGCCCCGCTGGTGCGGCGAGTATCGTCGCGACCAGGAGAGCGCTCGCGACCAGGGTGCGCGCGGTCCGGGAGCCGACGGTGTGAGAACTCCCAGTAGTCGCTGGAGCGGCGCGCCCCGCGGGGCGCGGAGAATCAGTCTCAAGCATTCTAGAACGTCTCCTCTAGTTCGTGCGGTCATAATAGAGTGAACGCTCTAGTTGTCAATACTAGGAACGCTGTTCTAGTTTTGGGATGGGGGACGGGGGGGGACGAGAGACCGGCGCGGCGTTGCGCTCACGGCGGTCGCCCCGTAAGTCGTTCTCCCTCAACGGAACAGCGCGTCCGTCGGTACAGTCATGGCAGTGAACTGACCAACGCACCCGCTACGCCCTGAAGTCCAGCACTGCAACAGACGACATGGCCAAGACCCACGAGAGCGCCCCCGACGAGGCGCAGGCGATCGAAGACGCGCTCCGGACCCCGCAACAGGAGCGGGGACAGCGGCGCGTGGATTCGATCCTCGATGCCGCAGAGCAACTCATCGTCGAAGCGGGGATCGCCGCCGCGACGACCAACGCCATCGCCGAGCGCGCCGGGGCGTCGATGGGGTCGATCTACCACTTCTTTCCGGGGAAGGACGCGATTCTCGTCGCGTTGGCGCGGCGTTACGCCGATCGGATGCGGGAGCTGAATGCCGGGGCGATGTCACCCGGGGCCATGTCGCTCCCGCTCGCCCAACTCTTCACGAACATCATCTGGGGGCACGCCGACTTCATCGACCGCACTCCGGCGTTTGCCGCGGTGCAGGAAGCGACCGCGCGCAAGTTCGGCGCGTGCTCCGTCGCCGAGGAGCTCGACGCGGCGATCGTGCAGCAGGTGCGCACCTTCCTCGAATTGCGCTACCCCACCATGCCCGCAGACAAACGTCTCGCAGCGACTCGCGTCTCGGTTATTGCAGTCGGCGAGACGGTGGAGCGGACCGCGCGCCTGCCCCACGCGGAGCGCGAGGCTATGCTACGCGAGCTGCGCGACATGCTCGTGCGCTACTTCCAGCCGCTGGACCGGGAGTTCGCGGTCGAGCGCTGAAGTCGACAAGACGTCCCATCACCAACAGTCGCAGGTCGAGCCGGCGCCGAGCGCCGGCCGGAGGCCGATGACTATCTGGGAGATGACCGCTACGGAATGCTCGGCGGCATCCGCGTGGCTTCGAAGTCGTCGGCCGACACGGGGGCGATGTTCCCCAGCTTGCGGTTGAAGATCAGGAGCAGCGCGATCACGATCGCCCACTGCACGAGAATCGTCCCGATGTTCTCGATCCCGAACGGGTCCATCGCCCCCGGCCCGCGCACCTGCCAGATCCACCAGAGCATCAGCGCGATCGCCTGGAACGGGAGGAGGTACTTCACGACGTACTCCCACCACGCGCCGATCCTGATGTCCGAATGCGCGTGGTTGAGTTGCTCCTCGCGGAACTTGCGCACGCCGTAGCGATTCACCCCAATCGCGAATAGCAGCCCCGACATCATCAGCCCGATCCCCCACACCCAGTCCTGCCTGTGGAGGATGTCGATCGAGATCGCCGAGGGGATCCCCATCACGAGCGCAACGAGCCCCACGAGCCATACGGCGCGCTGGCGCTGCCACCCCATGTCGAGGAAGACGCGCGTCCCCAGCTCCACCATCGAGATCAGCGACGTGAACGCCGCGAAGAAGAGGGCGAGGAAGAAGAAGCTCATGAGGAGCCGACCGCCCGGAAGCGTTGCGAACAGTTTGGGGATCCAGATGAAGGTGACGCCCTCGTTCCCGGCGCCGAAGATCGTGTTCTGCACCAGCGTCGCATCGAGCGCGGCACCGTTCTTCACCGCTTCCGCGAGCGCCGGGAAGTCGGAGAGGGCGTGGGGATCGCTGGCGAGCGACGAGGCGAGCTGCGGGACCACAGTGAAGACCGTCGAGAAGATCATCATCCCCGCGCACAGCGAGATCACGTTGTTCGCCGCGGGAAGGAGGAAGCCATTGAGCGCGGTGTCCTCGTTCTGCCGCATGTAGGCAGCGTAGCACAGGACCAGCCCCCACCCCGCTCCCGTGTCCCAGGCGTTCTGCGTCAGCGCCTGCAGCCAGATGCTGGCGTTCCCCAGCTTCTCCCACTCCACCGTGAACAGGTACGACAATCCATCGTGTGCGCCGGGGAGCAGCAGGGCACGCCCCGTCAGCAGCAAGATGATGAGGATGAGAATCGGCATGAGGATCGTCGTCGCCCGCTCGATCCCCTTCACGCCGCGCGCGACGATGAAGGTCGCGCCGAGTATCGAGAGAACGTGCGGAAGGACCGGCGCGTACGACGTGGAGAAGTCGCGCCAGAAGCTCACCGAATTTTCGCCAGTGAGCTGCCCGCCAGCGGTCGCGAAGAAATAGCGGAGCGTCCAGCCGCAGACCACCGAGTAGTACCACATGATCGCGATCGCCACGCAGGCGATGAATCCCCCCATCCACGCCGACTTCTTCCCCTGCGTCATCACGAAGGCTCCGACCGAGCCGCGCCTCGTCAGGCGTCCCATCCCCAGCTCGATGAGGATGAGCGGGATCGACCAGGTGAAGAGGCACATCGCCCAGGCGACGAGGAACTCCCCGCCACCGTTCGTCGCGGCGATGCGTGGAAAGCGCCAGATGTTGCCCGTACCGA